>NZ_JAEHBO010000199.1:0-472 GCF_016483575.1 Bacillus cereus group sp. N12 | reverse complement strand
ACTACGTCGCCTGTTTTAACTCCTGTCACTGTCACTACATCTTTCACACCAGTTTTATTATTCACTACTGTGATTGCTCCCGCCACTGGCGCTTTTGTTACTGTTTCAGTTGCATATTTCACTGCCACACGAGCACTTTCTTCTTTATTTGTTTTTGTCACTGTTACGTACACTGTGCCACCTGTTGCTACGAATAAATCTTTTTTCGTAATTACAGCTTCTGCTTCATCCGCTTTTACTGTTGCTGTTCCGATTTCTTTTCCTTCTGTTGCTGCGTCATATACTTTGACTACATCACCGGCTTCTAACTTACTCACTGTGATTGTATCTTCTTCTCCTGTTGCGTTGTTCGCTGTTTTAATTACTGACGCCGCTGGCGTTACTGTGATTTCTGCATCATATGCTTTCACTGTACGCGTACTTTCTAACTCACCTTTACCTTGTACACTTACGTATACATTTCCTTTTGTTT
>NZ_JAEHBO010000198.1:0-494 GCF_016483575.1 Bacillus cereus group sp. N12 | reverse complement strand
TGAAGTGCACCCCAATTGTTAGACACATAATTAACAATTGGAGGTGCATTTTTTATGGCTAAATTTTCTTCAAAAGATAAAATACAAGCAGTAAAACGATATCTAGAAGGTACGGAAGGCGGAAAAACCATTGCTAATTCTATAGGGGTTCATCCTAGAGAACTTTATCAATGGATTAAACGGTTTGAATTTTCAGGGGAAAAGGCGTTTGAAAAACGCTATACAACTTACTCTCTCGAGTATAAACTAGATGTAATTCATTATATGAATGAAAATGGGACATCTCTGAGAGAAACAGCTGCTTTTTTTAATATTCCTTCTTGCGAAACACTCCGAAAATGGAAAGTAGCTTATGAAACAGAAGGATTAGATGCCCTAAAATCAAAGAAAAAGGGGCGTCTAACCATGGCCAAAGAAAAAGCTAAGCTACAACATTTAAAACAAAACGAAGTATCTCTTGAAGGTTCTATAGAAGCGCTACAAGCAGAGAATGA
>NZ_JAEHBO010000197.1:0-501 GCF_016483575.1 Bacillus cereus group sp. N12 | reverse complement strand
TTTATGTGTCAACACTGATAAAAAAGAGGTAAAGGAGAGATTTTTTATGATGGGTGCTTTAAAAAATCATCGTGATGAGCGTGTATCCGTTTCTGTAGAAGAATTAGTTCCGCAAGACCATTTCCTTCGTGCGATTGAAGCGACAATCAGTTTTGATTTTATTGAGGAAAAGTTACGCCCTTATTACTGTGAAAACAATGGTCGTCCGTCAATTCACCCTATCGTTTTATTTAAGATGATGTTTATCGGATATTTTTATGGTATTCGTTCAGAGCGACAATTGGAAAAGGAGATCAAAACGAATATTGCCTACCGTTGGTTTCTAGGTTTTTCTCTATCAGATACAATTCCAGATCATTCTACAATCAGTTGGAATCGCCGTACTCGTTTCATTCATACAAATATTTTCGAAGAAATTTTTGATGAGATTGTGAGTCAAGCGACCGAGCACCGTATGGTGGGAGGACGTGCGTTGATGACAGATTCTACACACATTAAGGC
>NZ_JAEHBO010000196.1:0-544 GCF_016483575.1 Bacillus cereus group sp. N12 | reverse complement strand
TTATTTCGCTTTCCAAATCGGCGATACCCCATCACCATAAATATATTCTGTTCTGATAGTTTCTTACAGATATAACCTGTAAAATAGCCTGCATCAAGAGCTACAGCTTCAACTTTGAATCCGAATTTATTAGTTTGAGCTTGTAGACGTGCTAAATACGGCTCGGAATCCGCCATATTTCCAGCCGTTATATAGGTATCTGTAATAATATTATATTTCGCATCAGTCGTACGATGATCTAAGAAATGAAAACCGTTCGGTTTTCCATCCCTCATTAAAAATCCACTATCTGGATCCGTTGTACTGATACGAGTTTTTTTAGTGGGGGTATCACTTTCCTTTCTAGGTCTTAATTCTTTTTTCCATGTACCTCACGATCTTCGATTACCGCAGCTTCTAGTTCATCTATATAGAACTTTGCCTTTTCTTTTTTATATTTATGTACAAATTTATTTTTATTGGCATTCGCCTTAATGTGTGTAGAATCTGTCATCAACGCACGTCCTCCCACCATACGGTGCTCGGTCGCTTGACTCACAATCTC
>NZ_JAEHBO010000195.1:0-545 GCF_016483575.1 Bacillus cereus group sp. N12 | reverse complement strand
CTCTATAATAACATGAAACACCTTGTTAAAGCTTTCCATCTCGTGTAAAAACATAACATTCAATTCTATCTTTCTCTATCAAGATTTTGATGTCTACTTATTTCTCTCTTATGTTCACGTTCAAATTGATTATCTACTCCCTTGCTATCCAATTCATTTTTAACAATTCCTCTAAGCACCTTAAATTGCTCTTTAAGAACTTTTTTCGTTTGTATATACAAAACTCTTATATTCGTCTGTAAACCCTTTATATGAGCTTTTAACGAGCTTATTTCTCTATTTAATACACCAACTTCTTTTTGCAACTTACTTTTTTCTTGTTTCAACGTTCGATTTTCTTTCATCCAGCCCTCTGCATGCACTTTTAAACTCTCATTTTCTTTCACAAAATCTGTTTTTTTCAAACGCTCATAATCCTTTTTGATAGTAACCGCTGCATTTACTTGCTTTGTTACTTCTTGATATTGTTCTGGTGATAACACATAATTTCTTGTCTGTTTCTTCGTGATCTCAGCTTTTCCAAACATTTTATCCTGTACTTCTAC
>NZ_JAEHBO010000194.1:0-580 GCF_016483575.1 Bacillus cereus group sp. N12 | reverse complement strand
AAGTTAGTTTGTCTAGCATCTAAAAATAAAAATTGACGTTTCACGTTGTTTGTTTCGTTCAGTTTTCAAAGAACTAAAAGCGGGTGAAGAGAATCGAACTCTCGACCAGAGCTTGGAAGGCTCTTGTTTTACCACTAAACTACACCCGCGTGGTCGGGAAGACAGGATTTGAACCTGCGACCCCCTGGTCCCAAACCAGGTGCTCTACCAAGCTGAGCCACTTCCCGTAATTGGCGCGCCCGAGAGGAGTCGAACCCCTAACCTCTTGATCCGTAGTCAAACGCTCTATCCAATTGAGCTACGGGCGCTTATTCATGATGTTTTTTCGTCGTTGTCTTTTGGCGACTCAATTATCTTATCATACTACATTTTCAAATGCAAGTACTTTTTTAAGATTTTTTTCGATGCGGCCGAGAGGACTTGAACCTCCACGGGGTTTCCCCCACTAGGCCCTCAACCTAGCGCGTCTGCCGTTCCGCCACGACCGCGCGGAAAAAACAAAAGTGAGCCATGAAGGATTCGAACCTTCGACCCTCTGATTAAAAGTCAGATGCTCTACCAACTGAGCTAATGGCTCGTA
>NZ_JAEHBO010000193.1:0-617 GCF_016483575.1 Bacillus cereus group sp. N12 | reverse complement strand
CAGAGTGTTGGGAAACCCTTTAGGGTTCCCAACATTCTGCAATCCTTTTTAATTTTAGTAAATGAAAACAATATAAAATAATAAATTTTAGAAAAACAGCCCTCCACCAGACCCTTTTTGGTTAGGTGAAGGGCTATTTTTTTCATGTTTTGACAAGCTGCGGTGAGGTAAGCTTGCATTTGGACAGACTTCAGCCCTCGAAACCGAGCATATCGATAGCCATGTAGTTCTTTGGCATCCGCAAAGCTTCGCTCTATAGTTGAACAGCGTACTTTATACAGTCTTTTCCCTGTAGCTGTTAGTTTGTTTTTTCTAGCGATATCTTTATATTTTTCCCATATATGATGAGTGATAACTTTTTGTTTTTGTTTTTTTGAAAAGCATACCTCACGTAGCGGACAAACAGCGCAGTCTTCTGGATTTGATTTATATTGACGATATCCTTCGCGATCCGTTGTCGTATATTCTAAAATACATCCCATCGGACAAGCAAATACATTCATTTCTTTTACATATTTAAATTGGCTTTTCGGAACGTCTTTATTTCGCTTTCCAAATCGGCGATACCCCATCACCATAAATATATTCTGTTCTGATAGTTTCTTACAGATATAACC
>NZ_JAEHBO010000192.1:0-627 GCF_016483575.1 Bacillus cereus group sp. N12 | reverse complement strand
GTAATAATACTCGATGCTGTTCTGAAAGTTTTGTTTTCATACGTTTTATTTAACAAGAAGAAGAACAAAACGACCCAGACCCCATTGGAAAAGAATGATGTTAGTGCATTGAAAACAACTCGAAACGCAAACATAGAGTCTTCCATTAGTTTTTCACCTCTATTTTTCCTTATTATACCATTTACAAAAAGTGATGTGTCGTGTTTTTCTTGTATATTCTATACATGTGAGGTTAACATAACGTCCTATTATCGGTAGCAACTATTTTAGTAGAATCCTTGTATTTATAGGGATTCTTCTTTTTTGTCTATTTATTTGGTATACATGATTTTATACATCGTTGATAGAGCGGGGATTCTAGGGATCCCCGCTATTCTTTTTTTGTATAAAATCTTGTATATAGAAAAAAGATTTTGATGTTGGTATTGAGATTTAATGAGTATTCAATTTTAAAATTGAGGTGTGTTCCTAAGAGTTGATCTGTAATACGAACTATACAAATTACCCATGTAAAGATTATGAGAGTTAAGAATTTGAAACAAGTGATACGTGAATTATTAGGAAAAAGGGTATATCATTGCTATAGCGAATATATTTTTGAGGTGAGACGCTATGAATACGCTATAT
>NZ_JAEHBO010000191.1:0-649 GCF_016483575.1 Bacillus cereus group sp. N12 | reverse complement strand
GGTAGGTGGGAGATGAATTTCGGTTTGGCGTAGCCAAAAGGTTTTCCTTTTTATTTTGCCTCTGATATAATCAGTCTTATAAATTATAAAGGCTGGTATATAAATGAAATTAGATAGTAATAACCATTCAGTATTCTTGTTGTATTATCATCTTGTGTTGGTCGTAAAATACAGAAGAAATGTGTTTGATGATGATATGTCAGACTATGCAAAAGATATGTTTGTTCGACTATCTGAAAACTATAACATTACATTAGTTGAATGGAATCATGATGTAGACCACGTTCATATTTTGTTCAAGGCACACCCTAATACAGAAATGACAAAATTCATCAATGCTTATAAAAGTGCAAGTTCTCGACTTATTAAAAGAGACTTTCCACAAGTGAAAAAGAAACTTTGGAAAGAGATGTTTTGGTCAAGAAGTTTTTGCTTGCTAACTACTGGTGGTTCGCCAATAGACGTAGTAAAAACATATATTGAAAATCAAAGTGAAAAGTGAGGTGAAATGATATGACAAAGCAGAATAAAGCATATAAATTCCGTTTGTATCCAACAGAAGACCAAGCACATCTTATGCGTAAAACCTTCGGTTGTGTACGTTTCGTGTATAACAGAATGTTAGCTGAACGGAAAGAAGCGTATGAAA
>NZ_JAEHBO010000190.1:0-682 GCF_016483575.1 Bacillus cereus group sp. N12 | reverse complement strand
ATTATAGAGAAAGACATACAAACGAGAAAAACCGCCCATGCTTTGGTCGGCAGGCGGTTTTTCATAATAAGGTTGGAATCAACCAATATATATTCTATATACATTCTAACATATAAAAGTTGATTCCTTCCACTAAGGGAGAGAATTATTTTATGATAAAAGTTGTAGATTTTGGACAAGCTGAAAAAAAGGCAAAAGAAAGAGATAGTAAAATTAATAGCATTTATGAAAAACTTGAAGGTAGTGGTGGACTTTCTGAAGAAGAAAGAATCATTATGCTACAAGTATTAAGTAAAATGTCTGGTGGAGAAGAGTACTTTATAGGGAAAAAGAAAAAACCTACAGATCGGGTGAGATTTGTCCAAATGATTACAGAGAATATTGATTATTTATGTGAAATTGGCTATTTAACTCAACCAGAAAAGGCATTTTTATTTGATATTTCAAGATTTCTAGAATTTAAATCAAATGTCATTGTTGAAAAAAATGCAGATGATGATATAAAACCGAATACGGCATCTCCTAGTTATTTAGCTAAGAAATTAGGGAAAACAAGGACTTCTATTTCAAAAATAATGAATGAATTGCTTGAAAAAGGGGTTTTAGGAGTTGCAGAAACAGGTGTAATAACTGAAGATGGAAGGACTTGTTCAGCAAGAACTTGGTTTGTTAACCCCAATAT
>NZ_JAEHBO010000019.1:0-69685 GCF_016483575.1 Bacillus cereus group sp. N12 | reverse complement strand
CGAGCTCCGATAGAATATCGAATCTCGATGGCTGCTTAGTCTTTTTAATACTGTCTACTTGACAGGGATAAGACCATACTTTGGCAGTCTTAATCGATAAATTCAAATTCATATTCAAGAATTTTTACAATATCTCCGTCTTTTGCACCACGTGCACGAAGCGCTTCATCAATACCCATTCCGCGCATTTGGCGAGCGAAACGACGTATAGATTCATCACGTGAGAAGTCAGTCATTTTGAATGTCTTCTCGATATCATAACCAGAAATAACAAACGTGCCGTCACTTTCACGTGTAATTTCAAATTTAAGACTTTCAGCATCAAATTTATACATTACACTTGCTTCAGACTCTTCAACAACATCGTACATTGGGAATTCTGGTGTTGTTTCTAGTAAGTTCGCTACTTCAAATAGTAAATCACGAACACCTTGTTTCGTTACAGCTGAGATTGGGAAGATTTTTACTTCGTCTCCCACTTTCTCTTTAAATGCTTGTAAGTTTTCTTCTGCATCCGGCATATCCATTTTGTTTGCTACAACAACTTGTGGACGCTCTGTTAAACGCATATTATATTCTTTTAATTCATTATTAATTGTGACATAATCTTCATATGGCTCACGGCCTTCTAAACCAGACATATCAATAACATGTACAATTACACGTGTACGTTCGATATGACGTAAGAATTGGTGTCCAAGTCCGACGCCAGCATGTGCGCCTTCAATTAGTCCAGGAAGGTCAGCCATAACGAAGCTGCGGTTATCACCAGTTTCAACAACACCAAGATTAGGAACGATTGTTGTAAAGTGATACTCTGCAATTTTCGGACGCGCTGATGATACAACAGATAATAATGTAGATTTACCTACACTTGGGAATCCAACAAGTCCAACGTCTGCTAGCACTTTAAGTTCTAGAATGACATCACGTTCTTGACCTGGTTCTCCGTTCTCAGCGATTTCAGGTGCTGGATTCGTAGCTGTTGCGAAACGCGAGTTACCACGGCCACCTCGGCCACCTCTTGCGATTACAGCTGTTTGTTCATGCGTTACTAAATCGGCAAGAATTTGACCTGTTTTTTCATCTTTTACTATTGTTCCTGGTGGAACCTTTACGATTAAATCTTCAGATTTACGTCCGTGCTGACCTTTACTCATTCCGTGCTGACCACGATCAGCTTTGAAATGACGTTGGTAGCGGAAGTCCATTAATGTACGTAAGCCTTCCTCAACAACGAAAACAACATCTGCGCCTTTACCACCGTCGCCACCTGCTGGGCCACCTTTTGGAACATACTTCTCACGACGATACGCAACCATTCCGTTACCACCGTCGCCGCCTTTTACATATATCTTGACCTGATCTACAAACATTATTTCACCACACTTTTTTCGATTGGTTGTAATATAACTGAGACTTCTTCGTCTCGTACTGTATAAGAAATGGAATACCATTTATTGTTTTGGTTCGCAAGCCAATTCTGTAGTTCTTCTACACTCGTTAGCTTACCACGAAAATCAAAAAAGAAACGAGCATTCTCCGCGTCACATTCAATTGTGATACAAACATAATTTTCAACATATACGTCTAAACTATGCTGAAGCATTGAGAAGAATTGATTCGCCCATGTACATACAGTCTCATCTAAGTGAGATAAGTTATGTAATTCTCCTAATACTTCGTACTCCAATAAGCACGGCTGCTGTTTCCAATTATATGTTAAAATCCACTCTGAAAATAAAGGCATTGATAACCCCATCAGATTGGATTCTTGTCTCGCTTCTTGGACAAAACGATCGATGAGCCGATGAATCTCTTCCACTTTTCCAAGGGAAAGGTTTCCTTTAACCATCTGCATACGATTGAGCCAATCATGTCTTGAATGACGCAACGCATCTATAATTGTCCATTTTTCATTCATTTAGATACCCCTTAATATAGAAAAACTCTAACCTGCACTCAGGTTAGAGTTTTCCGTGAGTTCTTATGCTTCTTGAGCAACAGGATATACGCTCACTTGTTTGCGGTCACGGCCAAGACGCTCGAAGCGTACTACGCCGTCAACTTTCGCGTATAAAGTGTCATCGCCACCACGACCAACGTTAACACCTGGATAAATTTTTGTACCGCGTTGACGGTAAAGAATTGAACCACCTGAAACCGTTTGACCATCTGCGCGTTTAGCACCAAGACGTTTTGACTGAGAGTCACGACCGTTCTTTGTACTACCTACACCTTTCTTAGATGCGAAAAACTGAAGATCTAATCTTAACATACGTTACACCTCCTGCACTTTTTCTATTAAACGGATATACTTTCCGTAATCAAGTTCGATCGTCTTTAGCGAAACAACTAATCCTTCTAAAAGCGTTTGAGCTTTTTCTGCTGCATGAACGTCTAAATCATTAGGCAATTCATACGTTAAGAATCCACCATCACTTCCGAGTTCAATAGTTGCCTGCACATTACAAAGTTCTTCCACTGCATTTATAGAACCAAACACAACCGCTGTAGTTCCAGCACAGACAAGGTCTTGTCCATGTGGCGCATAATCGGCATGTCCAGTCATTTTAAATGATTGGATACTTCCTAATTTCGTGCGACTTATCGTAATTTTAATCATGTTAACCTGAATTAAGCGTTGATAGCTTCAACAACTAGCTTAGTGTAAGGTTGACGATGACCTTGTTTCTTACGATTGTTCTTTTTCGCTTTGTATTTGAAAACGATGATTTTCTTAGCGCGACCTTGTTTTTCAACTTTAGCAGTCACTGTTGCGCCTTCTACAACTGGGCTACCAACTTTAACGTTTTCGCCACCAACGAAAAGAACTTTGTCAAAAGTAACAGTTTCACCAGCTTCAACATCTAATTTTTCAATGTAGATTGCTTGACCAGCTTCAACTTTAATTTGTTTTCCACCTGTTTCGATAATTGCGTACATACTTGCACCTCCTCTTAATTACTAAGACTCGCCAAAAACGAGGTAGACATAAATGCCTTTAGGGAACCTGTCTTGTGCGGTTGTAGCATATAGCCGTTTAGGTGCTATAAACTATAACATAAAGATGTTATCATGAATCATAGACGGTTGTCAATAAATGTTCTGCTAACTATTTTTTCCGTTCTACAATTTCTTTTTTACTTCCAAATCTTATAATAGCGTACTTTTCGATAGTATCATCTTTGAAATAAATTTCAAATGGAATATTTTTTTGTAATTCTTTTTGTAAAAATTGTTTTTGCAGATCTTGAGGTGCAGCAATTAATACTGCTTCATCCTCTATATTGCCATATGTAATGAGTTCTCGCTCTAACTCATAAGCAATCGTTTCATACGACATTACATACCCCGTCGCCTTACACGGTACACACTCTTCTAGC
This sequence comes from Bacillus cereus group sp. N12, assembly GCF_016483575.1. Taxonomy (NCBI): domain Bacteria; kingdom Bacillati; phylum Bacillota; class Bacilli; order Caryophanales; family Bacillaceae; genus Bacillus; species Bacillus cereus group sp. N12. The sequence continues at coordinate 66,299 of NZ_JAEHBO010000019.1, read as the reverse complement.
AATACGTCACGTAAAGAATGTTTTTTACGTTTACGTGTCATCTCCAAAATCCCTAACTCAGTAAACCCAAGTACTCTTGTATAAGTGCGATCATTTTGCATAGCAGCTATGAGACGTTCTCTTACCTTTTCTTTATCTTCTCGTTTTTTCATATTAATAAAGTCGATTAATATCATTCCACCAATATCACGAAGTCTTAATTGGCGAGCGATTTCGTCAGCGGCCATTTCATTTGTACGAAGTACTGTATCTTGTAAATTTTGTTTTCCGGTAAACTTCCCCGTATTCACATCTATTACAGTCATCGTCTCCATTTGTTCCACAATCAAATAAGCACCGTTTTGGAGCCACACAATTTTTTGAAGTGCTTTTTCAATTTCTCGCTCTATTCCGAAATGATTAAACATCGAAGATTTTTCATTATAAAAAGATACTTTTTCTTTTCCGACCTTGTCTTCTAATTCTTTTACTACACTTCTTGTATCTACAACTATTTTTTCGATTGTTTCAATTGGATTCTCTTGAAATACACGATCTAAAAAAGTCGCTGGTCGATGAAGTAATAGCGGTGCCTTTCCTTGGCCCTCTTTTCTTTTTAACTCTTCATATAACTGCTGTAACCTTTGCATTTCAGTTTGTATTTCTTCAATTTCTCCTTTTTCAGAAGCGGAGCGGAAAATATACCCTCCTGTCCCTTCTACTTCAATTTCGAGTAACTGCTGTCTTCTTTTATTATTTTTTATTTTCCGAGAAACAGCGCGCATTTCATCATATGGCATATAAACGACATATTTCCCGGTAAATTCTATATTCGCTGTTAATTTCGGTCCTTTCGTATCAATTGCCTCTTTCACAACTTGTACGAGTACTGCTTGTCCTTCATGTATACGATAAGAAGACGGTACATCATCATATGAAAGGTACGCATGTTTTTCTAAACCGATGTTTACAAATGCTGCATTCATTCCAGCAATTGTTCTTACGATACGTCCAACGTAAATATGCCCAACAATCTCTTGTTCTTCATTACGTTTCCATAAAAATTCAACAATTTTGTTCTTCTCTTCAATTGCAACGCGCTTTTCCGATCCAGCATAGTTCATGTATAAGGTTTTCAAATTTCTTTCCTCACTTTATAATCTTCTTTGTTTTTACAATAATAAAAGGTTAGTGCTATCGTCAACACTAACCGATTAATTCTTCAACAGATGAAGTTGTTCGTTTTTCAGTAAAATACGCATAGAGTAATTCATTTTCATCCAATGTGTAATGCTCTTTATATTCTCCATGGACGATAATAGAATGCTTATATCCTCTACGAAATTTGGTGAAAATCGTATATAAACGATCTTCTGATTGCACCTCTATAGGTGCAATCTTTTCAATCCCTCTTTTATTTCCATAATAACGCTCTAATAAAAAGCGCATAAACGCATAACGTCTTTGCTTCCATTCTTGATATAACGATATTGCTAAAAATATGAGTAGTACCCACATCATAATATTGTTACTATTCCAAAGTAACTGCCATCCTAATATGACACTAAAAAAAACACATGACAATTGCATCATTTTTTCATGTGCTTGTAAATAAGGAAAACGATATGATAATACATTAAACAACACTTTCCCGCCATCAAGTGGCCAAATAGGGAGTAAATTAAAGGCTAAAATAATTATATTATTCCACATAAAAAAATAATATAATTCCGCATTCAGCCAGCCAATCTCAAACAATATATACCCTACTAGCATCATCCAAATATGTTGAATAGGTCCTGCAATTACGACAACAAGTTCCTCTTTCAATGATTTATTTCCATGTTCCTCAAGCTCAGCCACACCACCAAACGGTAACAGTTGAATTTTTTTAATACGCCAATTATAATGCGCTGCTGCAAAAGCGTGACCGAGTTCATGAATGAGTACGATACAAAACAACAATAGTAACTCTTTAAAACGCGCCGTAAAAATACCAATAACTATAATAACCCAAAACAACGGATGCACTGAAATTTTCGTTAAAACTTCCTTATATTTAATCAAATGAAATCACCTGAATCGGATCAACAAATTTTTCATTCTTTTTTATTGCGAAATAAAATTTCCCATTTTTATTATTTGCATCATTACTCACCGTTCCAATTTTTTGTTTCTTTGAAACGTAATCATATAACTTTACTGACATATCATTTAAATTTGCATACCACGACTCCGTGCCATCTGCATGTTGAATTTGAACTGTATTTCCAAGTTCCTCTTTCTTACCCGCAAAAACAACTAATCCTTCATTTACTGACTCAACTGTTGCATTTGTAGCCGTTTGGACAAATACACCTTGGCCATTTTTTTGAAATCCTTGCATTACCTTTCCTGAAGCAGGAATTGCATAGTCTTTTTGCTGAATAGTCCCTTCCTTTTTCTCGTTAGGCGAATAGAAGACGAGAGGTTTTCCAAACTGTTTTTCATACCATTTCGCTACAGTAGCAAACTGAAACTCCTCTTTCATCACTTTTTCTGTAACAGCTTTAGCACCATCGAAAGAAGAAGGCGCATTCTTATATAAAATAGCAATTGAAAGAACTAAGATTGCTGATAATAAAACTTTGAAGAAAAAGACTTCCTTTCGAAACAAAGGATGAATTTCCTTTTCTCCCTCTTCAATAAATACCCCTTCACTATCAAAATTCCCCCCAGCAAAATACTGCTCTTCCTCCATTCTTTCTTGCTCTGCCTTCCTTTTCGCAATCCGCTTTTTAATTTCTTCTACACTTCTATTCTTCATACTGTCTCCCTTCTTTCGCTAACCTTATTTAAATAGAAACAGTTGTATACAGTTTGTACATATGTATGAGCTAGGAAAGAAAGATATTCGTATGAAGAAAAAAAGAAAGCACTTCGCATATGTGCGAAGTGCTTTTAACGGATGCCAAAGAAGTTTTTCATCTTTGTAAATACCGATACCTTTTCTTGTTCAAATGCTTGTAATGGTACATTCTCACCCAACAAGCGTCTTGCAATATTACGATAAGCTAACGCTGCTTTTCCACTAGGTTGCAACGCTACAGGTTCACCTGTATTTGTAGCACGAATAACTTCATCATCGTCTTCAACAACACCAAGAAGCTCGATTGATAATGTACGTACGATTTCATCAACATCTAACATATCCTGTTCATGAAGCATATGACTACGCACACGGTTAATAACAAGTTTCGGTGGTTCAATATCCTCTTTTTCTAAAAGCCCGATAATACGATCTGCATCACGCATTGAGGATACTTCTGGCGTCGTAACAACGATTGCTTTATCCGCACCAGCTACCGCATTTTTAAATCCCTGCTCAATCCCCGCAGGACAATCAATTAATATGTAATCATAATCTTGACGTAATACTTGTATTAATTCATCCATTTGTTCAGGTGTTACCGCTGATTTATCACTCGTTTGTGCTGCAGGTAATAAATAAAGATCATCAAAACGTTTATCTTTAATAAGAGCCTGAGGTAAACGACAACGCCCTTCAACGACATCAACAAGATCAAATACAATACGATTTTCCAGCCCCATTACTACGTCTAAATTTCGAAGACCAATATCTGTGTCAATTAAGCACACTTTCTTTCCAGATAAGGCTAGGGCTGTACCAATGTTCGCAGACGTTGTAGTTTTACCTACTCCGCCCTTTCCAGATGTAATTACTATTGCCTCTCCCACAGCTATACAATTCCCCTTTCTAACTTTGTTAAATTAGGTCTAAGATGAGTGAGAAGTTGCAGGCGATCGACAACAATGTGATTGTCCTCATTAATATACGCACATTCTGCCGTCTCCGCTCCGTCTTCTTTCTCTTCCGGAGCCCGCATTGCCACATCACTAATTCGAAGTTGCATCGGGTTCATAACAGATGCAGCGATTACAGCCTCTGAATCCCCATAATACCCAGCATGTGCAATCCCTCTTAATGATCCTACGACAAAAATATTCCCCCCAGCGATAACCGTTCCGCCTGGATTAACATCTCCAATTAACAATAAATTTCCTTTTACATGTAAAACCTGTCCAGAGCGAACAATTTTGGAAATAGGGACAATCTCTGTTTCTTCTTTCCATGCTATTGCTTCCGATTTAGTTATAACATCACTTTCAATTGAATCCACAACAAGATTCTTTTTATTACGAATTAACGTACGAAGCTCTTCTTGGTGGACTTCTGTTAAATAACGATTTCCCACTTTCACATGCACTTCAATTAAAGAACGCCCATCGCCATCATAGTAATGTGTAGATAGTTTTTCGTCCAATTCTTTCAGTAATTCAGAGAATGAACAGCAGTCATCTAAATGAAGCGTTATCCCGTCTTTTGTCCCTTTTATCGTTACATTTTGTTGCTTTTTTTCTTCCACTAAAGTTCACCCCACCGATTCAATTCGACATAAAATTAGAAAATCCTTTTTTCTTTTTCTTCCATCGCTCTTGAAAGACGCACTAAATATCGTCTCAGTGGGAAACAAACTATCAATATGAAAATTCCATTCAGCAATAAAGTAGAAAGGAGACGATCCGTGAAAAAGACATACGCCGACATATGAGTACGTCCTAACAAAGTTAAAAATCCATACACATAATATTCTAATGCTGCAATGCTAGCTAATACGATAGACACAACAATGAATAAATTCAATTGTAGTACCTTCATCACACTATAAACTAAATAAGCTAAAATCGGATAAGCAAATATATATATACCGACAAGTTCTGTGTATACGGTATCAAATAAGAAACCGAATAATAGCCCGTAATAAATCCCTTGGACCGGACCATAGTACACAGTAACAAAACATAACACAATGATAAAGAAATGCGGCGCTGCTATACTGTCTTTCCAAAAAACTTCTGTTGGAACAATAGTAGCAAACATATTTTCAAACAGAAAAACAAAAAGGAGCAAAAGAGGAAGAGCTGCTCTTTTTAAAATCTTCATCATCTCTTCTCCTCCTCCTATTCTAATGGCGCTGATTTCATACCACGTTTAGCTACTATAATATGCTCTACGTCATTTAAATCAGCGGCAGGTTTTACATAAGCTGTTTTTGTTAAGCCGTATGCATCTGGTTGAACATCAACGATTTCCCCAATCTCAAGACCTTTCGGGAAAATCTCCCCACCAAGTCCAGACGTTACAACCATTTGACCTTTAGCTACTGGTGCATCAGAACCAATCTTTGTGAAAAGTAACAATTTTTTTTCTTTGTCATAACCTTCGATTAATCCGAAGATATTTTCATTTCCATGTACAACAGCTGAAACACGATTTGTTCGACTCATAGAACTTAACAACTCTACTGATGATGTAAACTGAGATACACTTTTCACGCGTCCAACTAAACCTTTTGAAGTCATAACAGCCATATCCTTTTTAATCCCTTGTTGTGCTCCTTTATCAATTCCAATTAAATCGTACCATTTATCTGGATTGCGAGAAACAACAGTAGCTGGAATTTCAGAAAAATCGCTCGGCAACTCTTTTTTTTCAGTTAGCTGTCTTAATTTATTGTTGTCGTCCTCTAATTGCTTCATTTTAACTGATAAACTCGCATAGTTATCTATTTTTGCTTTTAATTCTTTATTCTCTTCATACGTGCGCTTTACATCCTCTACATTTTCAAAGAATCCAGCTACATATTTCGCTGGCTTTTGGAATACACGTTCTACAACACCGACAGTGTCTTTAACAAACTGCTCTGGCCATGTTAAACTGTTCCGTTCTTTCAATGAGATTCCAATCAATGCCACGAGAAGAATAATACTAACTAACAAAACAATTAATCTTTTGTTTAAGAAAAACTGTGGCACGTTCACACCCTCTTAATTCCATTGATTTTTATTTTGCAATATTATCGAGCAGCCGTTTTGAAAAGATCGATATTATCTAATGCTTTTCCTGTTCCAATTGCTACGCAATCTAATGGATCTTCTGCAACAAGAACTGGCATATTTGTTTCTTCACTAATCACTTTATCTAAGTTACGTAGTAATGCACCACCGCCTGTTAATACAATACCGCGGTCCATAATATCTGCCGCTAATTCAGGTGGAGTTTTTTCCAACGTATTTTTAACTGATTCTACAATTGCATCTACTGTATCTTTTAATGCATCCGCAATTTCTTCTGGTTGAATTAGTACTGTTTTTGGTAAACCACTTACTAAATCACGACCACGAATTTCCATAGGCTCGATACCTTCTGGCTCGCCTGCAGAACCGATTTCTAACTTTAATGCCTCTGCTGTTCTTTCACCAATCATTAAGTTATAGCTTTTCTTAATGTACTGAATGATTGAATCATCCATATCATCACCAGCAACACGAACTGATTGACTTGTTACAATACCACCTAATGAGATGATTGCAACTTCTGTTGTACCACCACCGATATCAACAACCATACTACCAGTTGGTTCCCAAACAGGTAAGTTCGCACCAATTGCTGCTGCAAATGGTTCTTCGATTGGATATGCATCACGAGCACCCGCTTGACGAGTCGCATCAATTACTGCACGTCTTTCAACAGCTGTAATACCAGACGGTACACATACCATTACATACGGTTTACGTGAGAAGAAGCCGTTTGATTTTTGAGCTTGTTGAATGTAATATTTCATCATTGTTGCTGTTGTTTCGTAATCAGCAATTACACCGTCTTTCATCGGACGAAGTGCTACTACGTTTCCTGGTGTACGACCAATCATTTGTTTTGCATCGCTACCTACAGCAACGATTTGTTTCGTATCAGTTTGTAATGCTACTACTGAAGGTTCACGTAAAACTACACCTTTTCCTTTTACATATACAAGCGTGTTCGCAGTTCCTAAATCTATTCCAAGATCGCGAGTAAAGCCACCAAATCCAAACATATTTTTTATCTTCCTTTCTTGTTTTCACGGACTCATTTTTTTCTTATTTTATATTATAAAAACAGTACGTTTTTTATATCTATATCCTTTTTGCAGATAATTTTCTACAAAAAACTCATAAATCACATTATAAAACAAAATAAGTAAAAAGCATAGTCTTAAATATGACCTTTTTCCTTTAAACTCACGAATTTATGGTCACCTATTATAATATGATCAAGCACTTCAATTCCGATAATCTGGCCGCATTCTACTAAACGTTTTGTTACTTCAATATCTTCTCGGCTCGGCGTAGGATCTCCTGAGGGATGGTTATGAAGACATATGATAGAGGCTGCTGCACGGCGGAACGCTTCTTTAAAGACTTCTCTTGGGTGTACAATTGACGTGTTTAGACTTCCAATGAATATCGTTTGCCTATGTATAACTTGATTTTTTGTATTTAAATATAAACAAACAAAATGCTCTTGTTGTAGAAAGCGCAGTTCTTCCATCATGTATTTCGCACAATCTTCTGGGCTTCGAATGCTATATCGATTTTGATACTCTAAACGTACCATTCTTCTACCTAGTTCAAAAGCAGCCATAAGCTGAGATGCCTTTGCAATCCCAACACCATGAATACTAATTAATTCTTCTAACGTTGCATCTTTCAACATACGTAAACCATCAAAGTGATGTAAAATTTTATCTGACAACTTTAAAACTGTCTCTTCTTTAGAACCTGTTCTGAGTAACACTGCAAGAAGCTCCCGATTTGATAAACTCCCTGTTCCTTCTAATAATAAACGCTCCCGTGGCTGTTCTTCTCTGACAACATCACGAATACCGTTCATCTCTCCACCCCTTTTACCTGTTCTCTCAAAGAAAACCCCATGCAATTTTACGCATGGGTTACATCAATATCAAATTGTTTTAATTCCCGGACAAGACGTGCAATTGGTAAGCCGACTACACTGTAGTAATCTCCTTGAATATGTTGAACAAAAATAGACCCTTTTCCTTGAATACCATAACTTCCTGCTTTATCAAGAGGTTCTTTCGATGCAACATATACGTCAATTTCCTCTTCTGTTAATTCCCAAAACGTAACTTCTGTACGCTCATAAAAAGTGACCGTTTTTTCTTTCGATATAATTGCCACACCTGTATATACTTCGTGTGTTTTTCCTGATAATAATTGTAACATTTCTTTCGCCTCAACCCCATTAGAAGGCTTTCCAAGAATACGCGACTCATATGTAACGATTGTGTCTGCACCTAACACAATGTGATCACTATTATTTTCTGCTACCGCAGATGCTTTTTGCAAGGCAAGGGACATAACAATATCAGGAGGTGATGAATACGCACCAATCGTTTCTTCTACTTCACTTACAACGATTTCAAATGGTACGCTAGCTAACTCCAGCAATTCCTTCCTCCGAGGTGATCCTGAAGCTAAAATAATTTTTCTCATATTTTCTCCTTCCTTTCTCACATGAAGCAGAACAATTTACATCAATCGTATCAAAAGAATAGTTTATCCACAAATGAAAGAAATATTATTTTCTCTAAACAAAATAATATTTCTTTACTGCATACGATTATATTCCAGCCATAGAGAAAGCACTTTGCTCTAAATTTAAAAGAAAAGAAAGAAGTATAGACACTTCTTTCTTCATCATTTCATTATCTTATCATTTCACTTTTTGTGAAACAATTTTTTCATACGAAAGTATACCATCAATAACAACTTGATTTAATTTCGCCAAAGATTCTTTATCGCTCTTTCCGTCCTTCACTGTTTGCACAGCTATTGACGTATACATATACAGCTTTTTTACCTCCTCCTGCTTCATACTTTTCCCTACTTTTTCAATTGATTTCCATTCTTTCTCAATTACTTCTATATCTTTTGCATTACTTTTCCCACCAGCTTGTACGCTAGAAGCATATTTTGCTAAATGAGTATATAATGGCTGTACTTTTGTTAAGAACGCTCCTATTTCTTTATCATCTTTAAGCAACGCTTTATCCGTAATATCCCAGTTCTTTTTTAAAACGGAGACACCATCATTTTTATACTGCGTCATTAATTGATTTATAGCCTGTTCATCGCTAGCAATACCAACAATTAGTGCATACTTATCACCGCTCGGTTTCAAAGCAGCAACCCCTCCGTTACCTTTCCATTCTTCAAGAGCGGCCTGTCCCGTTTCTTTGGAAGAATAAAGCCCACCTTGAACAAAAAATAATTTCATTGGCTCTAATGACATTCCTGTCTGTTTTTTTTGTTTTTCCTCTTTTGATACTGGTGTTTGTTCTGCCGTTCCATCCACCTTTGATTCTTCATTTCCAGTCTGCTTCGAAGCCGTTACCGTACTTTCCCCTGTTGTCCCTTGTCCTGTAAGTAACTGCAGCATTCCCATTCCAAACGCCGTACCAATTATAATTGCAGTTGCAACAATTACAATTAATGTATTACTCCACTTCTTTCTGTATTTTTCCATGGGCGCTGATTTCTTTTTTTGAAACGGAACAACGTTTTTCGGTCTTTCACTTTCCACTACCATCCATTCAAACTCATCTTTCTTCTTCTCTTCATACTTCGCTTCTGTTCCATTTACTTTCACTGAGATCGTTCGTGATTGCTTGTCCATACACTCACACCTCACCTCTTGTCGTTGTCCGCATCATATCATATTCATTTCACAAAAAAACGAGATATTTGTCAGAGGAATTCGCCAAATAACCCTATATAATTATCTTATATGTATGCATTTGACTTCATTTGTAGAACAAAAAAACTAGATAGCAAAGGCTATCTAGTTTTTCTCGCGAATATATTTTCTAACTTCAGAAATGAAATATAGAGAACCCGTTATGATAAAGACATCATTTCCCCCTATCATTTCAACCTTTGTATCAATTGCCTCTTTCCAATCTTCAAAGACTATTTTTGATTTTTTTTGCGAATGCGCTGCAAGTTTGTCAGCGGAAATGGCACGATCAAAGGCGAATGTTGTAAAAATAATTTCATCGGCAATTGTTTCTAATTGACCTACCATGTTATGCAACTGTTTATCACCAAGCGCAGTAAATAAAACTATTATATTTTTATCTTTATAATGTGCCTCTACTGTTTTCACAAGACTCTCAATACCTTCTGGATTATGAGCACCATCTATTATAATATCAGGATTACTTTTCAGCTTTTCAAATCGGCCAATCCAATACGCTTCATGTAATCCAGCTCTTATTTCCTCTTCCTCAATTAAAAATGATACATATGTTTTTAAATACATAATTGCCATAAGTGCTAGTGAGGCATTTCCTACTTGGTGAACACCTTTCATTGACATTCGAACATCTTCAAAAGATGCGAAAGGACAAGCAAAATCAAAACGTTCCCCATCTTCGTTAGACTGTTTATGTAACGCTGTAAAATGTTTGCCCAGTTCATATAAGTTTGCATGATTTTCCTTTGCAACCTTTTGAATGACCTGCAATGCTTCATCATCTTGCACGCCTGTAATAACCGGAACACCCGACTTAATAATTCCTGCCTTCTCATACGCAATTTCTCCTAGTGTATCCCCTAAAATATGCATATGATCGTGGCCGATATTTGTAATAATTGTGAGAATAGGATGAATAACATTCGTAGAGTCAAAGCGCCCTCCAAGCCCTGTTTCAAATAAAACAACATCACAGAAATTGATTTTACCGAAATAACAAATTGCCATAACAGTAATAATCTCAAACTCAGTCGCTTCCCCTAAATCCGTCTCGTCTAGTTTTTCAACGACTGGCTTTACCATGTTTACAAGTTCCGCAATCTCTTCATCTGCAATTGGTGTTCCGTTCACACTAATACGCTCATTAAATGTTTCAATGTAAGGAGAGGTAAATGTTCCAACCTTATATTTTGCGCCTTCTAGCATGTAGCGCATATACGTTAAAGTTGAACCTTTTCCATTTGTACCAGCAAGATGAACACATTTTATATGACGCTCTGGATTTCCGAGTTCTTCTAGCATCCAGCTCATTCTTTCTAATCCTGGTTTAATACCAAACTTCAATCGACTATGAATCCACCCTATCGCTTCTTCGTATGTATGTATCACGTATGTTTTCCCCTTTCAAAAGACAACCTTCATCATTCTATTATACGCAAAGAAAAGAGACTCACCAATATAGTGAGTCTCTAAAATACACTTTATTTCTCAAGATCTGCTAGACGTTGGCGAACTGCTTCGCGTTTTTCTAGGTAATCTTGCTCTTTCGCACGCTCTCCGTCAATAACTGCCGCAGGAGCTTTCGCTACGAAGCCTTGGTTTGAAAGTTTCTTCTGTACACGTTCTACCTCTTTATCGAACTTCTCAAGTTCTTTTTCAAGACGTGCTCTCTCTTCGTCAAGGTTGATAAGATCAGCTAACGGTAAGAATAACTCTGCACCTGATACGATTGCAGTCATCGCTTTTTCTGGCGCTTGTAAATTCGTTTGAATTGTTAATTCACTTGGGTTACAGAAACGCTCAATGTAAGAGCTGTTTTTCGTAAGTTGAGCAAGGATAGCCTCATCTTTTGCTTTAATTTGCATTTGAACTTTTTTGCTCATTGGCGTATTTACTTCTGCACGGATGTTACGAACAGAGCGAATGATATCAACTAGAAGGTGCATTTCTGCTGCCGCTTCTTTATCTTGTAAATCTTCGCGAACTGTTGGCCAAGCCGCTACTGTAATAGACTCGCCTTCATGCGGTAAATGTTGCCAAATCTTCTCTGTTACGAACGGCATGAATGGGTGTAATAGACGCATCGTTTGGTCTAATACGTAAGCTAAAATAGAACGAGTTGTTTTCTTAGCTACTTCATCTTCACCGTATAGTGGAAGTTTCGCCATCTCAATGTACCAGTCACAGAAATCATCCCAAATGAAGTTGTATAATGAACGACCAGCTTCACCGAACTCATATTTATCCATGTTACGTGTTACACTTTCAATCGTTTCGTTTAAGCGAGTTAAAATCCACTTATCTGCAACTGATTTTTCACCAGTTAAATCGATTTCTTCATACTTCATATCATCCATGTTCATTAATACGAAACGTGATGCGTTCCAAATTTTATTAATGAAGTTCCAAGTAGATTCTACTTTTTCCATGCTGAAACGTAAATCTTGGCCTGGTGCACTTCCTGTTGATAAGAAGTAACGCATTGCATCTGCACCGTACTTCTCGATAACATCCATCGGATCGATACCGTTACCAAGAGATTTACTCATTTTACGTCCCTGTTCATCACGAACTAAACCGTGAATTAATACATCTTTAAATGGACGCTCTCCTGTAAACTCTAAACCTTGGAAAATCATACGAGATACCCAGAAGAAGATGATGTCATAACCAGTTACTAAAGCATCTGTTGAATAGAACTTTTTAAAGTCTACTGCCTCTTCATTTGGCCAACCAAGTGTTGAGAACGGCCATAACGCTGAGCTAAACCATGTATCAAGTACGTCGTTATCTTGATTCCAGTTTTCAATATCCGTTGGCGCTTCAGTACCTACGTATACTTCACCAGTTTCTTTATGATACCAAGCTGGAATGCGGTGTCCCCACCATAATTGACGAGAAATACACCAGTCATGAATGTTTTCCATCCAGCGTAAGTATGTGTTTTCAAAACGCTCTGGTACGAACGTTACTTTTTCTTCTTCTTTTTGTTGAAGTGCTACTGCTTTTTCTGCAAGTGGAGCCATTTTTACGAACCATTGTGTTGATAAATAAGGCTCAACAACTGCACCGCTACGCTCACTATGACCTACTGAATGCATATGAGGCTCAATTTCTACTAATACGTCCGCTTCTTGTAAGTCTTTCACTAACGCTTTACGGCATTCGAAACGGTCCATACCGTTATACTTACCAGCTTTTTCGTTCATCGTTCCATCTTCGTTCATTACTAAGATGCGTGGTAAGTCATGACGGTTACCTACTTCAAAGTCATTCGGGTCATGAGCTGGTGTAATTTTTACAACGCCTGTTCCAAAGTCTTTTTCTACGTACTCATCGGCAATAATCGGAATCTCACGGCCTACGATTGGAAGGGTAACTGTTTTTCCGATTAAATGTTTGTAACGATCGTCTTCTGGATGAACTGCTACAGCTGTATCACCAAGCATCGTTTCTGGACGAGTGGTTGCAAGACGAATGTGACCAGAACCATCTGTTAACGGATAGTTCATATGGTAGAATGCACCTTGAACCTCTTTATGAATTACTTCGATATCAGAAAGAGCTGTACGTGTTGCTGGGTCCCAGTTGATAATATATTCACCGCGGTAAATTAAGCCTTTTTCGTATAATTGAACGAATACTTTATTAACTGCATCAGATAAACCTTCGTCTAATGTGAAACGTTCACGAGAATAGTCTAGTCCTAAACCAACTTTCCCCCATTGTTGACGAATGTGAGAAGCGTACTCTTCTTTCCACTCCCAAGCTTTTTCAAGGAATTTCTCACGGCCAAGATCGTAACGTGAAATACCTTCTTCACGAAGTTTTCCTTCTACTTTCGCTTGTGTTGCGATACCCGCATGGTCCATTCCTGGAAGCCATAATACATCGTATCCTTGCATACGCTTCGTACGAGTTAAAATATCTTGAAGAGTTGTATCCCAAGCATGACCTAAGTGTAACTTACCAGTTACGTTCGGAGGTGGAATTACAATTGTATACGGTTGTTTCTTCTCGTCTCCTGTTGCTTCGAAATATTTGCCTTCAAGCCACCATTGATAAAGGCCTTCTTCAACGGACATATGATCATATTTAGTTGGTAAATTCTTTTCCGTGTTTGACATTATTTTCCCTCCTTAAAATAAAAAATGCCCCTCATCCAAAAAAGGACGAGGGACATCGCGGTACCACCTTTATTTACAAACAAATTCAGAATTTGCTTATACTCTTAATTTGATAACGGACAAATCCGTCTTTTCCTAATGAGAACTATTCCGTTCAGAAAAGATGCTCCAGGGCTACCTTCTAACATAACTATCTAGAGAATCTCCCAGCTAATGATTCTCCTCTCTGAAGACGTTTCATGTTATACTCTTCCCCTTCAAGGCATTTATATGATTGTTAATTATTATATACAATAGTGTAAAAAACGAAACCTTATTCGTCAAGATAAATTTAAGACTATCACTTTCCGGGCGAATATAAAAAAGATAAGTAGCATCCTCCACTTATCTTTTTTACCCCTCTATTTACGGGCGGTAATACCCCCGCCACTGATTAAAGTTTCACTTTATCCGTTCCCTTGCTGGGCAGCTTGTAATTGTGACAGGAAATATTCTACATTGCTAACGAGCCAATGTGATTGTTGCAAGCTCTTTACTCCGCGAATCTCATTTTCCTTATTGCGACTCTGCCTTCTTTTTTTATAAGACTCAATTTGCCGAATAAATTGCGATGGATAGGTCATGTAAGCATACATAAGCAGTTGCTCTTCTTTCGTAAACGGGAAGTTTTTTTGGTACATTTGATACCATTCAAAACGATCACTTCGCGCAATTGGATATGTGTTTAAAGACCGCGAATAAAACCCTACAATATCTTGCACAGGCGTTGCAAACTTCGATTTTTCTAAACTAATAAAATAGCCATTCCGTTCATAGTCAAATAAAAAATGATTAAGTGACACGTTACCATGCACAAAAGTAATGCGTGTTTTATCTTTTTCTTTCATCGCATCGTTCCACTCATTTAATTGCTTCGTTGCAAATTCACGCGCCCTCATTACATGATGATAGTACGTACAATATTGTAATTCAAACGGAGACATATACCACTTCGCTTCAGATTCTACAAGAAACTCTTCTAACATCTCACCATCATTTTCCCAACGATCGGATATACTTGTGTAATGTTTTTCTAAATCTTCTTCTGTATATGTTTCTTCTTTCACCGTTTTTTGGTGCAACGTTCCAAGTGTTTGAAACATTTTATGGTATTGATCATTATCCTCGCCGTTTCCTTCCGCACGTTCTAACCAAGGCATTAAATAATAATTATAAGTCCCGTCACTTAAAATATAATTCCCATCCGTCGCATGGTATATAGGTACATAATTTGAAAAACCTTTTTCCTTCAAATATTGAATATGATGTAGAAAGTTATTCCGCTCTAACTTTCTATCTTCTATTTTCTTTAGCGCATATGGACCTTGATTCGTGTAAATTTTCGTTACACTTCCGTGCTCTTCCATATGCTGCGTATCCAATCTATATTGCCTTACAATGGGTTCATAGCGATTTCGTAATTCAATATCCATACGAATGACCCTTTCTATTCAAAACATAGCCTCTAGGACAATAGGGGAGTGAAAGCACTCACCCCCTTATTTCACCTTTGCTTTTGAAACGGGAATATAAATAATTTGTCCCGTAGTTAAATATATATCTTCTGTTTGATTAACACGGTATAAATTTTGTACAGACGTGTCATAACGTTCTGCAACAGATTCGATTGTATCCCCTTCTTGCACGAAATACATTCTTAACTTCGTAAATTCTTCTTCCGGTTCTTTCGTAAATAATTGTGTTAAATAAAGCGCATTTTCATCTCGCTGTGAGTATGCCTCTTCTTGCTCTTCCTGCTTTTTCGCCTTTTCTTTTTGATAATCTTTTCGTCCAAACAATTCAAATTGCAGCGTCGTTTCTTGCCCCTCTTCACGCTCCGCAAATTCATGTTCTGCCAATTCCTCTTCCGCTTCTTCTTGCTCTTTTCTTTCTTCTAGCTGGAACGGTTCAAATGCGTAATCTTCCCATTCATCCGATTCTTTATAGGTTGGTTCCGCTACATGCGGCGCGGGTCTATTTTCATCCTCTTCAGCTGAATCATCTTCTAACTCAGCATACGCCGTTTCTTCCTCTTCATCCTCGATTCTTTCCTCATCACATAAACCTGTAATAGATATATCCGCTAATAATTGTAAGCAACCATTTTCCTTCAATTCATAATCAAATTCTTCAATTGATACATATAATTCTTCAATTACTTTCACTCGATTTCTTGGAATTGATATTTCAAGTGGAAAGGAATGAACAAGTTCATTCACCCCATCTTCCCTTGTTTCTACATAATCAATTGACTTTGCTGGCGATAGTTCTCTTAATGAATAGGCCGAATCATCTTGCCTTGCAACATACTCCCCCGTTAAATCTAACTGCCCTCTCACGATAACTTCATGATCAAGCTCTTCTATCTCAACGTCTGGATCTAACGAAATTGACAAAAGTTCTTCGACTTCCTGTCCTTTTTGGAACCAAACAGATTCTTTTAATGAAAATCGTAACGAATGATCTGTTGTCACTTCTTTTCCCCCTCCCAAACTATATGTCATTACAGATTTATGTATGTAAAGCCCACTTTATGAATAAAAAAAATCGCTCCCCTTATGGAGAGCGATTTTCTCTAATATATTATGCTTGTAACTTTGACATTGCAATTTCAGCCGCTGCAATCGTCGCTTCAATATCTGCATCACTATGTGCTGTCGATAAGAACAAACCTTCAAATTGAGATGGTGGCAAGAATACACCTTGTTCTACCATTTCACGATAGTAAGCCGCGAAGAATTCTAAGTTTGAAGATTTCGCTGTATCGTAATTAATAACCGGCTCATCTGTAAAGAAAATACCAATCATAGAGCCTGCACGGTTAATATGATGAGGAATACCATGTTTTTCAGCCGCTTTACGTAGTCCCGCTTCTAACATTTCTGCTTTACGCTCAAACTCTACATATGATTCTGGCGTTAATTGTACTAACGTTTCATAACCTGCTGCCATTGCAAGTGGGTTACCTGATAAAGTACCAGCTTGATAAATCGGTCCGCTCGGCGCAACTTGACGCATAATTTCTGCTTTACCACCGTACGCCCCTACTGGTAAGCCACCACCGATTACTTTACCTAAACAAGTTAAATCAGGTGTTACACCGTAGTAACCTTGTCCACAGTTATAAGCAACACGGAATCCTGTCATTACTTCATCAAAAATAAGCAGTGCACCGTTTTGTTCTGTTACTTCACGAAGCCCTTCTAAAAATCCTGGTTGCGGAGGAACAACCCCCATATTCCCTGCTACTGGTTCTACAATTACACAAGCAATATCATCACCGAATTGTTCAAAAGCGTACTTCACACTTTCTAAATCATTATAAGCTACTGTAATCGTATTTTTCGCTACACCTTCTGGTACGCCAGGGCTATCTGGTAAACCTAGAGTCGCCACACCAGAACCAGCTTTAATTAATAACGAATCACCATGACCGTGGTAACAACCAATAAATTTTAAAATTTTGTTACGGCCTGTATAACCACGAGCTAAACGTAGTGCACTCATTGTCGCTTCTGTTCCAGAGTTAACCATGCGGACAATTTCAATCGATGGTACACGCTCAATAACAAGTTTCGCTAATTTATTTTCGATTTCTGTCGGCGCACCGAAGCTTGTACCTCTTTCAGCAACAGATTTTAACGCTTCAACAACACGATCATTTGCATGACCATGAATTAAAGGACCCCATGATAATACGTAATCGATGTATTCATTTCCATCAATATCATATACTTTAGAGCCTTTTCCACGCTCCATAAACAATGGATTCATACCAACAGATTTAAAGGCACGAACAGGGCTATTTACGCCACCAGGCATTAAGTCTTGTGCCTCTTCAAACGCCGCAATCGATTTATCAAACTTTTTCATTATTTAGCGCCTCCTTCTTGTAACCATTTTGCTGCATCTTTCGCATGATACGTAATAATTAAGTCTGCTCCTGCACGTTTCATGCTAATTAATTTTTCAAGCACAACTTCTTTTTCATTAATCCAACCATTTTGCGCTGCCGCTTTAATCATTGAATATTCACCACTTACGTTGTAAGCAATGATTGGTAAATTAAAGTTATTTTTCACATCACGAATGATATCTAAGTAAGAAAGAGCTGGCTTTACAATTAAGAAATCAGCACCTTCCATTACATCTGATTCTGCTTCACGGAATGCCTCCATACGGTTCGCTGGGTCCATTTGATATGTTTTACGGTCACCAAATTGCGGCGCGCCGTGTGCAGCATCACGGAACGGTCCATAAAATGCTGATGAATATTTCACAGCGTACGACATAACTGGTACGTGTCCAAAACCATTCTCATCTAACGCATGGCGAATTGCTGTTACGAATCCGTCCATCATGTTTGATGGCGCAATAATGTCCGCTCCTGCTTTCGCTTGGCTTACAGCTGTTTTCGCAAGTACTGCAAGAGACTCGTCATTTAAAATAATACCATCTTCAATTACACCGCAATGACCATGGCTTGTGAATTGACATAAACATGTATCTGCAACTACTACTAACTCAGGGAACTCACCTTTAATTTGCTTAATGGCACGCTGTACAATTCCATGATCACAATATGCTGATGATCCAACTTCATCCTTTTCAGCAGGTAAACCAAATACAATAACAGAACGAATACCTAAATCAACAACCTCTTGCATTTCAGCTTGCAATAAATCTAAAGAGATTTGATATACGCCCGGCATAGAAGGAACTTCATTACGAACATTCTCTCCTTCTAATACAAAAATAGGGTAAATAAAATCTTCCGTATGTAAAAACGTTTCACGCACAAGCGCACGCATGCCCCCGCTTTGTCTTAAGCGACGATGACGATTAAATTGTAAAGAGTTCATAAATTTCTATCCCCATTCTTTTATTTTGTCCCGCGTTAACGGGCAGTAAGACTCCCATCTCAAAATTCGGCTAGAGCAAAGAAGTTAGATGGGAAATCAACTGCCCATAAACGCCCAATTGGTGAGGGCTAATAATTAGTGTGGAATGAACCTCCCACTAATTAAAGTTTCACTTTATAGATTCACAAATGCATTGTAGTAATGCTTCTACAGTGTACTCTTTCGGCACAATAACATGCGGAAAATAAAGGTTCGCTTCTTTTTCCGTAATAGGCCCTATACAAGCAATTGTACATTTTTTTGTCCATTCTCTCCAGTTTGTGCCCTCCAGTAAACGAACAAAACTATCAACAGTTGAAGGACTCGTAAATGTAATAACATTTACTTTCCTTACTTTCAATGCTGTTATAAGTTCTTGTTTTTTCTCTACATTTACTTTCGTACCGTATACGATTAGCTCATCTAGAGAAACACCAATTCCCCGAAGTTTAACTGGAATTACATCTCTCGCTAAATTCCCTTTCGGAAATAAAATACACTCGTTTCCACTTAATTCTTTTAGAAACTCTTCGGCAAACACTTCTGCAACAAATGAGGTTGGAACAAAATGAACTTGATAGCCCCTTTTTTCTAACTCTAATTTTGTTTTCACGCCTACCGCAGCGATTTTAATAGTTAATGGTAGTTTCTTTTCTAAACCATCTAGAAAAAAAGTTACACCATTTTTACTCGTAAAAATAACCCAGTCATACGAATGTAGCTGCCTTGCTGTATGGTGAATTCGCCTATGAGATGTGCCTTCCATACGCAAAAGCGGAATTTCCAATGGAATTCCGCTCCGTTCTTTCACTGCTACACTCATTTGTTTCGCTTGATGCTGGGCACGTGTAATCAATACTGTTTTGCCAGCAAGAGCATTCATATTTATTGTTGTCCCTTATTTGCAGCAAGAATGAGTTCTTTTGCGCCTTGTTTAATTAAACGGTCCGCAGCCTCTAGCCCTACTTCCTTTGGTTCAACGCCTACCACTGTCTCTTTTAATAAAACAGAGCCGTCCATAGAACCGACAAGAGCTGTTAATTCGATTGCATCATCCTTTGTAAGAGTTGCATATCCAGCGATCGGAACTTGACATCCACCTTCAAGTTTATGAAGAAATACTCGCTCCGCTGCCACTGTTCTCTCTGTTACAGCATCATTCATATGCGATAACAACTGTAATAAATCGTTATCGTCCTCACGACATTCAATCGCTAATGCACCTTGTCCTACAGCTGGTACACATAACGTTTCATCTAAATGTTCTGTAATCACTTCATCATCCCAGCCCATTCTTTGTAATCCAGCTGTCGCTAAAATAATTGCATCATAATCTTCTTCTTTTAATTTACGTAAACGTGTATCGATATTTCCGCGAATCCATTTCACTTGTAAATCTGGTCTCGCAGCTAATAACTGTGCACTACGTCTTAAACTACTCGTTCCTAAAATCGCACCTTCTGCTAAATCTTTAAATGATTCTCCGCTTTTAGAAATAAAAGCATCACGAGGGTCAACACGCTTTGGTGTACAGCCAATCATTAATCCTTCTGGAAGTACGGCTGGCATATCTTTCATACTATGTACAGCCATATCGATTTCTTTCATAAGTAACGCATGTTCAATTTCTTTAACGAACAAACCTTTTCCGCCTACTTTTGAAAGAGTAACATCTAAAATCACATCACCTTTAGTGACAATTTCTTTCACTTCAAATTCATATGGTAAACCAAGTGCTTTTAACTGATCAATAAACCAGTTTGTTTGCGTCAATGCTAGCTTACTCTTTCGTGAACCTACAATAATTTTGCGCATAATTCTCTCTCCTCATTATAAATACCAAAAGTGGAAATTAGATAAACTACTTAATAGAAAAATGTTAACTAGCATTACGAGAAAGGCCCCTACATTCCACAGTACAATTTTCTTCCCTTGCAACACATCTGCCGCTCGTAAATACAAGCCCGTACAATATACAAATAGAACGACAAACGAACCGATTACTTTCGTATCATACCAATGAAAATTGTCCAATTTTGTATATCCCCATATGCATCCTAATAAAATTGCTAGTAAGAAAAATGGAACAGAAAATAAATTTAACCCGTAAGACGTAGATTCAAGCTTCGGCAAATTCCCTAACCTTCTTAATCTCGCATTCCACTTTTTCTTTTTTAATAGGCGATATTGCAGTAAATACATAATAGAAAAAATAAACGATACCGTAAACGTTGCATAAGAAATAATCGCCATTCCAACATGCACGTATACAAGTTCTGAAACTAATTGCTCTGCAAGTACTGGCGACATCTTTCCGAGCGGTGTAAAAATAGAAAAGGCGCTTACGCCAAATGCTACAACATTTGTAAAGAAGACTAAAAAGTCAACGCGCATAAATCGATTTATGACTAACGACATCGTAATCAATAACCAAACATAAAAATAAATCCCTGATAATAAAGTTAAAATGGGATTCGTTTCTGAATCTGTCGCCCTAAGCAACATAAAAATAGACTGCAATACCCATACAATCGAAAGTAACCAAAAAGCAAATCGGTTCGCCTTTCGGTTACTTTGGAAATAATCTATAAAATATAAACTAATGCTACAAGCATATAAAATAATTGCAATATGATAAATAATACTGTTATTTAAAAAACTCATCCGATCATCCTTCCAAATTATAAAGATGGAACGGATGGTGTCCACACTCTTTTATGTTCTACTTCTTCCGCACGACTCTCTACTTCTTCCGTTTCTAAATCAAAAATCTTTGCAAATAACGCTAATTTTTCGCCCGCCCCCTCTTCAGCAGCTATTTCTTTTGCTACTAAAATTGGGTCTTTTAATAATTGGTTAATAATACTTTTCGTATGCTTACTAATTACTTTTTTCTCACGATCACTAAGATTTGGTATTTTTCGTTCAAGACTTTCCATCGTTTCGCTTTGAATTACAAGTGCCTTATCACGAAGAGCTGCTATTAACGGAACAACACCAAGTGTACTTAACCACGTTTTAAATAGAACAATTTCCTCTTCAATCATAAATTGAATTTTCTCTGCTTCTTTCAAACGCTCAGCACGATTTGCTTCCACTACTCCTTGCAGATCATCAATGTCATATAAGAAAGAACCTTCTAACTCATCAATTGCTGGATCAATATCACGTGGCACTGCAATATCAACCATAAATAAAGGACGACCAGAGCGCATTTTCTCTACCTTTGTCATCATCTCTTTCGTAATGACATACTCTGATGCACCAGTGGAACTAATTAAAATGTCCGCTTCTAATAATGCACATTGTAATTCACTTAAAGATTTTGCATGTCCCATATATTTCTCAGCCATTACTTCCGCTTTTGAAAGCGTTCTATTCATAACGGTTACTTTACGAGCACCGCTTCCGTATAAATTTTGTAATGCAAGTTCTCCCATTTTACCAGCACCAAGAATAAGTACATGACAATCTGTTAACTCACCAAATATTTTCTTTCCAAGTTCAACAGCAGCATAACTAACAGACATTGCACTCTCACCAATTGTTGTTTCTGAGTGAGCACGTTTTGCTAACGTAATGACTTGCTTAAACAATTCATTAAAAATTGTACCTGTCGCTTTTACTTGTTGCGCTTCTAAAAAGCTATCTTTTATTTGACCTAAAATCTGCGTTTCTCCAACTACCATAGAATCTAAACCGCACGTTACGCGGAATAAATGATCTATTGCACCATCTTGTTCAAAAATAGTTAAATATGGTGCGACTTCTTCTATTTCAAGCTGAAACCAATCAGCTAAAAACTTCTTAATATAATACCGTCCCGTGTGTAATTGATCGACAACAGCATAAATCTCAGTGCGATTACAAGTTGATACAATGACATTTTCTAACACGCTCTTTTGACTTTGTAATGTAGTCATTGCTTGTTCTAGCTCTGCTGCCTGAAATGTGAGTTTCTCACGAAATTCTACAGGGGCTGTTCGATAATTTACACTAACAACAAGAATATGCACGCAGCATGTCCCCCTTCACCCGTTTTATCACTTTATCTACTATCATAATACAACTTTCCTCTTATGAATCTGACAATCGTGTGAACAACCGATTATTTTTTATATATTCTCCGTATGTAATAAAGGAGATTCAGTAAAACTAATAAAAAGCTCCCTACTTTATAATGATTATAAATTAATAACTCTATTTGTACGTTACCAAAAAAAGTCCTCATAATCAAGTGATGGAAACTATTCCATATAAATTATAACATCATCTTTCCTATCTTCTTTCATCATGAAGGAAAATATGTATGATTGTTCCAAAATATAGCACACACTTTCTCAATACAATGTATTTGACATTGTATTTATTTTTCGTTATATTGGTTTTACAAAATTAAATTGTTCACAATTTAAAAAGAAAGGAGTTATTCATGATAGAAGATTCTTTGCATCTAGATAACCAACTTTGTTTTTCTATTTACGCCTGTTCTAGAGAGGTTACACGTTTTTATCGACCGTATTTAGACGAAATGGGTATTACGTACCCTCAGTACATTACTTTACTTGTACTATGGGAACAAGACGGACTAACAGTAAAAGAAATTGGAGAACGTCTATTTCTAGATTCCGGCACGTTAACACCTATGCTAAAACGGATGGAATCATTAAACCTTGTAAAACGTGTTCGTTCAAAAGAAGATGAGCGAAAAGTTTGTATTGAATTAACAGAACAAGGTAAAGATTTAAAAGAAAAGGCTTGTTCATTACCGAAAACGATGGCTACAAATTTAGGAATTACAGAGCAAGAGTATCGTTCTTTATTAACCCAATTAAATAAACTAATTGAAACAATGAAAACAATAAATGATAGAAAAGGGGAATAAACATGGATAAATTATATACTGCTTCAGTAACAGCAACAGGTGGAAGAAACGGGAAAGTAGTTTCAGATGATGGCATATTAAATCTTGATGTAAAAATGCCGAAAGCATTAGGTGGTGCTGGCGGGGAAGCAACAAACCCTGAGCAACTATTTGCCGCTGGTTATGCCGCTTGTTTTGATAGTGCATTGCAACTTGTCATTCGTACAAAACGAGTGAAAGTGGAAAGTACAGAAGTAACTGCTCACGTTTCTATCGGAAAAGATACAGATGGTGGTTTCGGACTATCTGCTGTACTTGACGTACATGTCGCTGGCGTTTCTCATGCCGAAGCACAAGAACTTGTAGAAGCCGCTCACGGTGTATGTCCGTACTCTAAAGCAACACGAGGGAATATTGAAGTAACATTAAACGTACGCTAAAAATTTATACAAACAAAAAACGCGCGACATTCGTCACGCGTTTTTTGTTTTTGTCATTTTATGAATTGCCTTCCACGCTTCTTCTTTTCCAAGTCCTGTTTCAGAAGAGAATAGAACGATTTCATCGCCAATTTCAACAGCAAGCGTTTCTTTTACAACTTTTAAATGCTTTTGCCATTTCCCTTTCGGAATTTTATCGGCTTTCGTCGCAATAATAATTGTTGGAATTTCATAATGCTTTAAGAAATCATACATCATCACATCATCGTTTGTTGGTTGGTGACGTAAATCTACTACTAATACAGCTGCATCTAATTGCTCACGTGTTGTAAAGTACGTTTCAATCATCTTGCCCCATGCTGCACGTTCCGTTTTAGATACTTTCGCATATCCATAACCTGGAACGTCAACAAAATGCATCATTTCATTGATTAAGAAAAAGTTTAGCGTTTGCGTTTTTCCTGGTTTAGAAGAAATACGTACTAACTTTTTACGATTTAAAATTTTATTAATGAAGGAAGACTTCCCGACATTTGAACGACCTGCTAATGCAATTTCTGGTAAATCACTGTCTGGATATTGTTCTGGTTTAACAGCACTAATTACAATATCTGCTTTTGTTACTTTCATTGTTTCACTCCTACTAATGCGTGCTCCAATACTTCGTCTAAATGAGATGCAAGCACAAACGTAAGATTTTCTTTTACGCTTTCTGGAATATCATCTAAATCTTTCTCGTTCTCTGCTGGCAAAATAATTTTTGTTAAGCCTGCGCGATGAGCACTTAATGTTTTTTCTTTCAATCCACCAATTGGTAATACACGGCCACGAAGTGTAATTTCACCTGTCATACCAACTTCTTTACTTACAGGAATACCTGTTAGTGCAGAAATAAGTGCCGTTGCCATCGTAATACCTGCTGACGGTCCATCTTTTGGAACTGCTCCTTCTGGAACGTGAATATGAATATCATTTTTCTCATGGAAATTTGAATCAATATGAAGCTCTTCGGCACGAGAACGAATATAGCTAAACGCAGCTTGTGCTGATTCTTTCATAACATCCCCAAGTTTCCCTGTTAAAATTAATTTCCCTTTACCTGGCGCTACAGACACTTCAATTGCAAGTGTATCGCCGCCCGCTGCTGTATAAGCTAACCCGGTTGCCATTCCGACTTGGTCTGTTTTCTCTGCTTGCCCATAACGGAATATGTGTTTACCAAGTAAATCTACAATATTTTTCTCTGTCACAACAATACGTTTACGTTCCGCTGTAACGATAATTTTCGCTGCTTTACGACAAACTTTTGCAATTTGGCGCTCTAGCGTACGAACACCAGCCTCACGTGTATAATAACGAATAATTTCAAGAAGCGCTTCATCACGTACTTGTAAATTACCTTTTCGTAAGCCATGCTCTTTTAATTGTTTCGGCAATAAATGCTCTCGAGCAATGTGCACCTTTTCCAGTTCTGTATACCCAGCAATCGAAATAATTTCCATACGGTCAAGTAATGGACCCGGAATACTTGAAAGTGTATTAGCGGTTGCTACAAACATAACTTTCGATAGATCATATGGTTCTTCAATGTAATGATCACTGAAGTTATGATTTTGTTCTGGATCTAACACTTCAAGTAATGCTGCTGATGGATCGCCACGGAAATCGTTAGACATTTTATCAATCTCATCTAATAAGAAGACTGGATTAACTGTTTTCGCCTTTTTCATACCTTGAATAATGCGTCCCGGCATTGCTCCAACGTATGTACGACGGTGACCACGAATTTCAGATTCATCACGCACACCACCAAGGGATACACGGACAAAATTACGATTTAATGATGTCGCAATTGAACGAGCTAACGAAGTTTTCCCGACCCCTGGAGGGCCTACTAAACAAAGGATAGGTCCTTTTAATGAGTTCGTCAATTTTTGTACAGCTAAATATTCAAGCACTCGCTCTTTTACTTTTTCAAGACCGTAATGATCTTTGTTTAAAATCTCTTCAGAATGAACAAGATCAATCATATCCTCTGTCGCTTCTGTCCACGGAAGTGCTAATAACCAATCAATATAATTGCGAATAACACCGCTCTCCGCAGAACTTGCTGGTAGCTTTTCATAACGATCTAATTCTTTCAGTGCAGCCTTCGTTGTTTCTTCAGGCATTCCTGACTGTTCAATTTTCTCACGAAGTTCTTCAACTTCCCCGCCCTTACCTTCTTTATCGCCAAGTTCAGTTTGAATCGCCTTCATTTGCTCACGTAAGAAATATTCTTTTTGCGTGCGTTCCATTGAACGTTTCACTTTTTGTCCAATTTTCTTTTCTAAACTAAGTAACTCTTGTTCATCTTGAATAATTGAAATAAGTGTATGTAATCGTTCTTTCACAGATACAATCTCTAAAATTTCTTGTTTCTGTTTCGTTTTAATTGGCAAGTGAGAAGCAATTAAATCAGCTAGTCTTCCTGGTTCTTCTACATCAGCTACCGTTGCAAATGTTTCATTTGATACTTTTTTCGAAACTTTAATATATTGTTCGAAATGCTCCAGTAACGTACGCATAAGAGCTTTCTCTTCTAAATCATCTTCCACTTTTTCAGTTACCGTTTTAATAGAAACTTGTACTACATTTTCTTCCTCGATAAACTCTACTACTTCTGCTCTATGTAAACCTTCTACAAGGACACGAAGCGTACCGTTCGGCAATTTTAACATTTGCTTCACTTTCGCCACTGTACCTACACTATATATGTCATCTTCTTTCGGATCATCGATATTCATTTCTTTTTGCATCGCTAAAAAGATGATATTTTCATCCATTGCCGCCTGCTCTAGTGCCTGTATCGATTTATCACGTCCTACATCAAGATGCAGAACCATCGTTGGATATACGAGAACGCCTCTTAATGGTAGGAGGGGTACGATTCTTTCATTCGTATTCATACTAGACATAGCACCTCCATAATAAATTAAACTCCTGTTCAACTATTTTATATTACAATACATCTAGATGCAATTGCAGAGATTCTGAGCAATTGTAAATCCCTTGTTTTTTCTCCCTTATGAAAAGAAAAAAAGACTCCGCTTAAGCATACAAACTTAAACGAAGTCTGGCAAATTTTATTATCATTCATTCTCACATGGATTGTGCATCTGTTTCGTCTACAGTAGTATGTACATCAAGCTCTCGATGCATATTTTCCTGCATAAATGTTAGCTCAAATACTTCTTTTAACTTACGCACAGGAATGATTTCAATTCCCTTTATTGTGTACAAAAACGGTTGCATGTTTTCAGCAGGAATAATGACTTTCTTAGCTCCTGCTTTTTTCGCAGCCTTTATTTTTGCGTACACACCACCAATAGGCTTCACTTCTCCATGTATACTTATTTCACCTGTCATCGCCACTTCATTATTCACATATGTACGATGCACGGCTGAGTAAACACCCGTTGCCATAGCAATCCCTGCAGAAGGACCATCGATCGGGATACCACCTGGAAAATTAATATGTATATCGTACCCTTCTGGCAACACATCTAAAGAACGAAGTACTGTTAATACATTATCTACAGAACCTTTCGCCATACTTTTACGACGAATTGATTTCGTTTGGCTACCAATACTTTCCTCTTCTACAATACCGGTAACATTTACCGCCCCTTTATCTTTCGCCGTGATTGCTGTTACTTCTATTTCTAATAACGCTCCTGTATTCGGTCCGTATACAGCAAGTCCGTTTACAAGACCGATCCTCGGAATAGGGTAAATACGTTTTTCATATTTCGGTGCAAGCTGACTAGAATGAACAACCCACTCTATATCTTCATCTTTAATGAAAGAACGTTCTTCATTTATCGCCATACCAGCAGAGATTTGCACGAGATTGATTGCTTCTCGTCCATTCCTTGCATACATACCAATCATTTCAATACCGTTCTCACCGATTTGCATTTCCACTTTGTCGGCTGCATTCTTCGCTACTTTTTGAATTTCTTCTGTATCTAGTTCACGGAAAAATACCTCTAAGCAACGAGACCGAATAGCAGGTGGAATTTCCTCTGGTGAACGTGTTGTCGCTCCAACTAAGCGGAAATCTGCTGGTAAACCTTTTTGAAAAATATCATGTATATACGTTGGAATCATCGTATTCTCTTCACTATAGTACGCACTTTCTAAAAATACTTTTCGATCTTCTAACACCTTTAACATTTTGTTCATTTGAATCGGATGTAGTTCACCAATTTCATCAATAAACAAAATACCACCATGTGCATCTGTTACTGCGCCTTTTTTCGGTTGTGGAATACCTGCTTGCCCCATCGCACCAGCACCTTGATAAATCGGATCATGAACCGAGCCAATTAAAGGATCTGCAATACCACGTTCATCAAACCGAGCTGTCGTCGCATCAAGTTCGATAAATGTTGCATTCGTACGAAATGGAGATTTCGGATTTCGTTTCGCCTCTTCTAATACAAGACGCGCTGCTGCTGTCTTTCCGACACCCGGCGGGCCATATATGATTACATGTTGCGGATTCGGACCACAAAGAGCCGCTTTTAACGACTTAATCCCGTCTTCTTGCCCTACAATATCTAAAAAGGATGTAGGGCGCACCTTTTCCGCAAGCGGCTCTGTTAGAGAAATCTCACGCATTTTACGAAGCTGTTCTAATTCTTTTTTTGATTCTCGATCAATTGAAACTTTTTGTGTTCGCTGATTTCGAAGTAAGTGCCAAAAATATAATCCGACAATTACACCAAAAACAAGTTGAACAAGTAAAAATATATTTGTCCAGCTCATCATTTATTTCCTCCCGCAATGTTTTATCATTTAGTATTTCCGCGGAAGAACGTAGCTAAACATAAAGAAAAACAGCAATTATAAAAATTGCTGTTTCTCTTTCGCATTATGCAGATGTTTTTGTATCAAGTACAGTACCGTCTTGTAGCACCAATTTCGGTGGCTCATTATCAGCTACTGTTTCTTTCGTAAGAATACACTTCTCGATATCTTTGCGAGATGGAAGTTCAAACATTACATCAAGCATTAAGCCTTCAATAATAGAACGAAGTCCACGAGCACCTGTTTTACGTTCAATTGCTTTTTTCGCAATCTCAATCAGTGCGCCTTCTTCAAACTCTAACTCAACATCGTCAAGCTCCAACAGTTTTTGGAATTGCTTAACAAGTGCATTTTTCGGTTTCGTTAAAATATCAACAAGAGCATCTTCATCAAGTGGCTCTAGGTTCGCAATAACTGGAAGACGACCGATAAACTCTGGAATTAAACCAAATCTTAAAAGGTCCTCTGGTAATACGTGAGATAGAACATGCTTTTCATTTACATCAGCATTTTTCTTCTCTGAACCAAATCCAATTACTTTTTCACCAAGGCGACGTTTAATAATTGGCTCAATGCCATCAAACGCTCCACCACAAATGAATAGGATATTCGTTGTATCAATTTGAATGAATTCTTGATGCGGATGCTTACGACCACCTTGAGGTGGAACGCTTGCTACAGTACCTTCTAAAATTTTCAGAAGTGCCTGCTGTACACCTTCACCAGATACATCACGTGTAATTGATGGATTTTCGGACTTACGTGCCACTTTATCAATCTCATCAATATAAATAATTCCTTTTTCCGCTTTTTCTACATCATAATCAGCCGCTTGAATTAGTTTTAGTAAAATGTTTTCTACATCTTCCCCAACGTATCCAGCTTCTGTTAAAGATGTTGCGTCCGCGATTGCAAATGGAACATTTAAAATACGCGCTAATGTTTGTGCCAATAATGTTTTACCACTACCTGTTGGCCCAATAAGTGAAATATTACTCTTCGCTAATTCTACATCATCAATTTTGCTGTTAGAATTAATACGTTTGTAATGGTTATATACCGCTACCGCTAGTGCTTTTTTCGCGTTATCTTGTCCGATGACATACTCATCTAAGATTTCACGAATTTCTACCGGTTTCGGTACATCTTTGAATTCTACTTCTTCGTCCTTCGCAAGCTCCTCTTGTACAATTTCAGTACAAAGCTCGATACACTCGTCACAAATGTAAACACCTGGACCTGCAACTAACTTTCGAACTTGCGTTTGTGTTTTACCACAGAAAGAACATTTTAATTGCCCTTTTTCATCATTAAATTTAAACATATTTTCACACCCCTTACAAAGTGCTAACCTCTTGCCTTCGTATGTACACGATAAATGTATCGTATGTAAATACATATTATGTCACTACGTAGCGAGAAATACAAATAATATGACTAGTTATGTACAAATAAAAAGTTTTTAAAACTTTTGAAATATGTATATTCGACTTATAAAGGAACTTTTCCTTCTTCATCGAAAAGTTTTATAAATATATTTCTATATTTATAAAACAAGGCACGATTAAAATCGCGCCTTGTTATTTTATTATGCAGCGTTTTCTACTAAGAAGTCTACAGCTTTACGCACTTTAAGATCTTCAGATAAAGCGTCTGCGCTTCCAAGAGCTTGCTTGATAGCGTCTACTGGCATACCGTACATTTCAGCCATTTTTTCAACTTCTGCAGTTACTTCTTCTTCAGTAACTTCGATGTTTTCAGCTTCAATGATAGCTTCAAGAACAAGATTGATTCTTACACGTTTTTGTGCATCCTCTTTCATTTGCTCTTTTAATTTGTCAGCATCAGTACCTGTGAATTGGTAGTAAAGCTCAAGGTTCATACCTTGTTGGCTTAAACGTTGCTCGAATTCACGAACCATACGATCTAACTCAGTGTCGATCATAGCTTCTGGAATATCGATTTCAGCGTTAGCAGCAGCTAATTCTACTACTTCGTCACGTACTTTGTGCTCAGCTTCGTGCTTTTTGCCTTCTTCTAAGTTTGTACGAAGTTTTGTTTTTAATTCATCAAGAGTTGCAACTTCTTCGTCAGCCTCTTTAGCGAACTCGTCGTTTAACTCAGGAAGTTCTTTTGTTTTGATTTCGTGAATTGTTACTTTGAATGTTGCTGGTTTGCCAGCTAATTCAGCAGCATGGTACTCTTCTGGGAATGATACTTCAACGTCTTTAGACTCACCAGATTTAAGACCAATTACTTGCTCTTCGAAACCTGGGATGAAAGTACCAGAACCGATTGCAAGAGAATAGTTTTCGCCTTTTCCGCCTTCAAATGCTTCGCCATCAACGAAACCTTCGAAGTCGATTACAGCTGTATCACCATTTTCAATAGTTCCTTCTTCTTTAACAACTAGTTCAGCTTGACGCTCTTGTAAAGCTTTTACTTCATTCTCTACATCTTCGTCAGTTACAGTTGTTTCAACTTTTTCTACTGCTAAACCTTTGTACTCACCTAATTTAACTTCAGGTTTCACTGTAACTTTTGCAGTGAAGATAAGGTTAGCATTTTTTTCGAACTTCTCAATATCGATTTCAGGATGAGCAACTGGGAAGATACCAGCTTCATCGATTGCTTCACCGTATGCTTTTGGTAAGATGATATCTAAAGCATCTTGGTATAAAGATTCGATACCAAAGCGTTGTTCGAATAACGGACGAGGCATTTTTCCTTTACGGAAACCTGGTACGTTGATTGTTTTTACTACTTTTTTGAACGCAGCGTCGATAGAGTTGTTTACTTCTTTAGCATCAACTTCAATTGTTAAAACGCCTACGTTACCTTCTAATTTTTCCCATTTTGCAGCCATTTATTCTTTCCCTCCAACTATAATAATGTATGCACATACCTCTATAGATCAAAATATTCATTATCTCTCTTTCGAAATAATAAATGTACAAATAATCCTCTAGCAAATGCTTTCAGATATAATGTTCCAATCTACTAGTTGTCTAAAAGACAACTACGGTATATTTTGTTCGAGACTAATATGAAACATATTAAGTAAGAGAATTACACTTCTCTTCTCTTACAAACAGACAGATTTCTGCCTTTTGCAACCCTTACATTATAACATAGAATATGCTCGTTTCAAGAACTGAACGATTCTTTTTCATAATTATACGGGCAAATATCCTTCTCTTTCAACACGCAATAACCATTGATAGGCAATATGAAACTCTTCTAATTCAATATTATATGCTGTCATAAGTTCTTCTTCATCAATAGCCAATCCGAAACGCTTTCTTCCAATTCTCTCTAAAACAGCAGCCCAAATCTCTACTTTATCCATTAATAGTGCAAATGGGAAAACGCTAATTTGTAATTCTTTCCAATATGCAACCATCGCACTAAATATATCGGGATAATTTTGCTCCAATCGGCTTGATAATGTATGTATAATGTTATCGGATTGCTCCTCATTATGACCTGTAAATGCTGGAATCACTTTAACCCTATTTCCAAACTTTTCTACTTCTATCTCTTCTTCTACTTGATTTTCTATCATTTTATACAAAATAGAAGTTTTCAAATAAGGATGTTGCTTTTCGTCTATTAAAAATTTCTTTAAAACAGGTAATGCGAGATCCAAGTCTTTTAACGAAATCTGTTGAATCGCTCTCAGCTTTTGCCCAAAGTTTTCTCCAAAAATCTCCTTAGTAAATTCATCCAATTCGAAATTTGAATCAATTAGCGACGTGTCTTCTTCATTTAGCATACCTTCTGCAAATAAAGCGAGTTGCGCTAATTTTTCCTTTTGCTCAGGCATTATATCTTTCGTTCGCAAAACTTTTTCAACAGTTTCAATAACGCCTTCATAATCATTTGTTTGAACTAAAATCGTCACATACGTTTCAAGAATATCACCAAATAAGACAGCTCCTGTTTCAAGCAGCTGTTCACATTTGTCTTTCGCTTCTTCCATACGTTTTAATTCCAGCAAACAAATAACGGAAGCTAATTCCGTTTGTTCCGTTTCTGCATTATACTGACGTAATATTTCAAAGCAGCGCAATGCATCTTCGAATTCCCGCTCTTTCAGTGCTAAAAAACCTTCATCAATATAGCGTTCTGATAGTTGCGGAAACAATACGACCGTATTTTCTTTTTTATCCATACGTCCGCCTCTTTTTCTAGATTTTAATGATCTTCAAAGTAAATATATCAAATGCGTAATAAGAACACAACAATCTAAAACCTTTTGTTTGAAATATAAAAATATTCTATTTTTATATTTCAATACAGCTAAATCTTTATTAAAAAATCAAAATTATACAAATAAAAATCCTCAGCAACAGACGCAGAGGATTCATCATTAATGGAAAGCTTTTATAATTGTGGGGTATATTACAAGGGTAATAATTTGGAGAACAATAATTGCCATAACAATCATGCTAAAATAGAAGATTGGCTTACTTCGCTTCATTAAAAACATAATAATAAGCATCGTGCAAGCAAACAAACTTAAGAAAAACAAACTCGTGGTCGAACTAAGTATACCACTCGGGACAAAGAACAATAACACTACACTACAAGTACCTATAATTCCAAATAACCATTCCATTCATTCACTCATTCCCTTTCCCTCTCATGGTAGTTTTTTTACTAAGCGATTAAATGTTTTACAACATCAACTACATACGTTAATTTCTCATACGCTACAAATCCAAAAGCAACTGTTAAGCCTGTTACAACTAATCCCTTCATCATTTCTTCCTCCTCGTTTTATCGTTGTTACCTTCATTATAAAAGATTAGCAATTTCTTACCATCGAACTACCTTACAGTTACCTTACAGAATTGTAAGATTTCAAAAGGGTTAGAAAAACACCTCCTATCGCTTGAGGTGCTTTCATGGAATTTCTCTATAATCACTTGCAATATTAACTTTTTCTCTTGATAATTTTTCGGAGAATCAACTCTCAAACTAATGGATTTATTAAATAATTTAGGATCGAAATAATATTCGTTATTTTTCTTAACTTACCTTCAAATATTTTCGCCTTACAAGAAAACATTTTGTTAAAATCATGTTAATATATTTTTGTATAATTAAGAATTTAAAAGGGGGATTATATATGTTTAAAAAAATGGCTGCAGATGTATTAGGACTAAGCGATGTAGGGTCTGTCATTACACCGAAAGATTACGATAAGGTTGATGCTGATGATTACGTGATGCATGAAGATGGAGAGAAAATTTATTTTCTAATTAAATCAAAATCAGATGAATATTGTTTCACAAACAAAGGATTAATCCACTTAGATGGCACAAGCGCAACAAGTAAAAAACGTACACTACGCCGCTTTAGCTATAGTAAATATCAAATTAAAAACGTAGCACTTGAAACTGCCGGAACGATTGATTTAGATGTAGAAATTAAGTTTCAAATGGGAGATGAGCATTATTCAATTGATGTTCATAAAAAATACATTGAAGAATTAAAAGATTTATATAAGGCTTTACTTAAAATAGAAGAAATTTCATACGACAACGATATTACATTGCAGTATGCACATAAAAGTCTAGATATGGCATCTAACGCTTTTAGCCGTATTTCAAATGCACAAGTAAATTTAGCAGAGCAATTTAAAGAGATAAATGAAATCGCCTTTAACTGGCTCGTTGATACGAAGAAACAATATAATGTGAAAGATTATGGTTTTGTCTTTGAGAAGTTTATTAATAACTAAACAAAAAACCTTGTTATCAAAAAATAACAAGGTTTTCTTAGCGCCCCAGGAGAGATTCGAACTCTCGGCCCGCTCATTTCCATACTATTTTATATATTTTGATCGCAGTCTTAATATATCTTCCTCTTCGCGAATGCCTGCCGATCCCTTCCTCACATTTTTTACGACAGTCCAATTCGGGTTAGTTTCATCACCGATGTTCTGTATTGTAAAGTTACCGTCACCATATTTTCGTTGACCTTCTGCCAATTTCTCCGTTAAATCATTCTCTTTTGCTCTCGCCATCTTTGCGCCATCTCCCTTTTTTATACAACCTTCTTAAACTGTCCAACCAATCACACGTCCAGTCAATTGGAGATTCTCGTTTTCCGCTTCTATTAATTGTAACACACTGTCGGGGATAAGTTTCGATAACGGGTGCTCAATCGTACTAGAATGATAAAAAGTTTTATAACACTCTAAGTGAACAATTGGGATAATATAGATATGGATTTAAGTTCCATCATAAGCCTATTGATTCTTTAAATTAAACAAGAGAAATAGAGCGCATAAATGGCGCTCTATTCTTAATGCACTTTAATCTGTTGTATATAATAATTATTATATGTTACGTTATATTTTTTACACCTCTTGCACATACATCAATTTTTAGACAAACAAAAAACCTTGTTATCAAAAGATAACAAGGTTTTCTTAGCGTCCCAGGAGAGATTCGAACTCCCGACCGTACGCTTAGAAGGCGTATGCTCTATCCGGCTGAGCTACTGGGACATGGAGCGGGTGAAGAGAATCGAACTCTCGACCAGAGCTTGGAAGGCTCTTGTTTTACCACTAAACTACACCCGCATATGTTATTTTATTTTTCTTCGTTAGCGCTGTTTCCCTATCGACAATATTTATTATATGTATATCCATACATAAAGTCAACACCTTTTTTAAAAGAGGATAATTTTTCTTATCCTCTTTTAAAAACTGCTTGTTCAACTAGTTGTCCGTCTAATGTTTCAAAGCGAACATCTATATGTTTTTCATTCATTTCTAATAAGGCAAATGTCTTTTCTGCACGCTGACGTGGTAATAAAATACTTCCTGGATTGATAAATAAAACTCCATCAATAAATTCCGCACCTAATACGTGAGAATGTCCGAAGCATGCAACTTGTGCCCCCACTTCTTCTGCATAGTACGCTAACGTTTGTAAAGTCATTTTCACGTTATGACGATGTCCATGCACAACTAAGAAGCGAATGCCATCTACGTCAGTTACAATTTCATCTTGAAAGTTAGCATAATCACAATTTCCTTTTACAACATGGAAACCTTGCAGTTCTTCATGAGCAGGCGTTAACTCCGAATCACCACAATGGATCATGACATCTACTTTCCCTTCATATTTCTCTTTTAACTGCTGTAATTCCTTCACAGAGCTATGACTATCGCTTACGATTAAAGCTTTCATCAATCTCTCTCCCTCATTCTCCTAAAAACCATTCCGGAATTTTTTCTTCTAACTTACGAAGAGCACGTCCGCGGTGACTAATGGCATTTTTCTCATCTGAACTTAGTTCTGCCATCGCTTTTTTATATGCTTCTACATAAAAGATTGGATCATATCCAAAGCCGTTTTCCCCGCGGCGCTGTTCTAAAATGTACCCTTCACACGTTCCATTCACAATGACCGGTTCTTTATCCGCTTCTGGGAATGCAACTGCTAATGCACAGTAGAAACGCGCTTTACGTTTTTCAAAGTCAATTCCATTTAATTCTTGTAACACTTTATCCATGTTCGCTTGATCGTCTTTCGGCTCTCCTGCAAACCGGGCTGAATACACGCCTGGTTTTCCGTTTAGAGCATCTACGATCAGACCTGAATCATCCGCAATTACGATAGAATCCAACTGTCTACTCAAACTATCTGCTTTTAAGATTGCATTTTCTTCAAACGTTTCACCAGTTTCTTCGACTTCTTCAATATGAGGAAAATCGTGTAATGATTTCA
Organism: Bacillus cereus group sp. N12; assembly: GCF_016483575.1. Taxonomy (NCBI): domain Bacteria; kingdom Bacillati; phylum Bacillota; class Bacilli; order Caryophanales; family Bacillaceae; genus Bacillus; species Bacillus cereus group sp. N12. Next base: position 29,689 of record NZ_JAEHBO010000019.1, on the reverse strand, counting down.
CTTCTAAATCAAAGCGCTCAAATAACTCAGCAAACTCACGCACTTTCCCCATATTTTTTGTCGCAACAACAACTTGTTTCATATTTTCCACCTCTACTCTATATGAGATACGATGTCACCTAACGCTTCTTTTTGCATGTCAATTAGTTGGAAAATGCCTTGTTCCGCAGCATCAAGTAATTCATTTAACTGTGTTCTGCTAAACGTCGCTTCTTCTCCAGTTCCTTGCACTTCGACAAACTGACCTTTTCCAGTCATAATCACGTTCATATCAACGTCCGCTTTAGAATCTTCTGCATAGTTTAAATCTAAAACAACACCTTGCTCTTCCACAATTCCTACTGACGTTGCTGCTAAATAATCTTTTACTGGAATTTTAGATACTTTTTCTGCTTGTAATAACTTCTCAAACGCTAATACCATCGCTACATATGCACCTGTAATAGAAGCTGTTCTCGTTCCACCATCTGCTTGAATAACATCACAGTCAATCCAAACTGTTCTCTCGCCAAGTGCTTCTAAGTCAACTACCGCACGTAATGCTCGTCCAATTAAACGCTGGATTTCCATTGTACGTCCAGTTACTTTCCCTTTACTTGACTCCCTGATTGTACGTTGTTCTGTTGCACGCGGAATCATCGCGTATTCAGCTGTTACCCAGCCCTTTCCTTCCCCGCGCATAAACGGTGGGACACGCTCTTCAATTGTCGCTGAGCAAATTACCTTTGTATCCCCAACTTCAATTAATACTGATCCTTCTGGGTGTTTTAAATAATTCGTATGAATATGTATATGGCGTAATTCTGTTTTCTCTCTACCATCTACTCGCATAAAAATAACCTCCTCATAACTACTTGTTAGTATAGCCAAATTTAAATGTATGATATGTATACAATAAAAGAAGGGGAACCCAAAAAGCAATTCCCCTTTCTTACTTAAGTATATCAAATTATCCACGATTAAAAACTACCTGTATTCACGTTTTCTGGACGATCTACAGGTTTTATTAACTTTCCGCCCTTTTCATCTATAAGATTTGCTTTACCATTTACCTCAATAGAAACACTTTTTACGCCTTTCTTTTCTGTTAAAGATAAAACTAACGACTTCAATACGTAATTTGAAACCATATTTTTATCTGGGTTTACAAATATATTTTCATTAAAGTTTAATGTAAGATTTCCGTCTTGCAATTTTGGATTCGTAATAAGCTTAACTCCTGGGTTAAAATCATTCAGGAGCGATTGATGAATCGGTCCTTTTACAAGTTCATCTATAATGGTTGCATAATCATTTTCTTTTCCCTCTACAACGCGGCGTGTTACCGGTACATAATATTGCTGCTTATCATTATTTTGCGCCATAAAGTAAAGCGTAACTGGTTTTGTATTTGTTACATCTGCTACTTGTTCATCATCAAAGTTAATACCATTCGCACGACTCACCCCTTCTCCAAGCGGTGTACCCGCGACAGGCATCTTCGCTAACTTTTCACCATTTATCTGAAACTGCACTTGTTTTATTTCTTTAAATTGAGTCAAAGTCCACGCTACTGACTCAACAATTTGACGCTCTTCTTCTTTTGCATAGTTTTTCATTTCTTTAGAGAAATCAATTACTGCTGTCCCATCTTTTTTCAAATCTAGAGTCATCGATGTATTTGCTGGAATAACCGCACGGAACCCATTCGGTAATAAATCAGTTACCGGCCCATCTTTCACAAGGTATTCTAGCGTTTGCTGTATTACTTCATTCGCTTTCGGAGTAGGCATTGCGATTGTTTGCGGTACAACATATCCATTTTTATCAACTAAGTATATTTCTCTATTTATCGTTTGCCCTTGTTTATTTTGAGCCGTCCCTTTCTTTTCACCATCTGTATACGTAACTTTTTTTGGTGGATCAATTTGTTCGGTCGCTTTCTCCTGATTTATGAAGCCGCACCCTGTTAATAAAACAGCACTTACCGTAGCACCAATAACCCATTTAAAAGTGGATTTAGGCATGCCTTTCCCCCCCTAAAAACTAAGTTTGTACTATTATGTATACGAGCTATTTCACGTTTTAGAACAAGCTGTGCTTCTTATAAAGTGAAACTTTAATCAGCAGGGTCTTACTGCCCGGCAAATAGCGGGATAAACAAAAAAACCCTGATTTCTCAGGGGTTCACTTATATGAATTCTATTATTATTCTTCTAAATGAATATGCTTCACATTTTCAATCGGCTGACCGAACCATTTTGATGCAATTTCTTTAAATAGGCCTATTTTCCCTGTTGTTAAGAAGAGATGATCACTTTGTTCCTCTCCCTCATTCAACATTTTACTATGATATAAAATTGTACTTACTTCACGCGCTGTTTCATCACCAGAACTAATTAGTTGCACTTTATCTCCCATTACCTTTTTAATAACAGGACCTAAAATTGGATAATGTGTACAACCTAAAATAAGTGTATCAATATCGGTATTTTTCAGCGGTTGCAATGTTTCTCTTACAACTTCATACGCCATTTCACTTTCGAAATTCCCACTTTCTACAAGTTCGACGAAAGGCGGACATGCTAAACTTTCTACCATAACACGGTTATTAATAGACTTTAACGCTTCTTCGTATGCACCACTTTTCACCGTTCCAATCGTACCAATAATCCCAACATGATACGTATTTGTCACTTTTAAAGCTGTACGTGATCCTGGGTGAATAACTCCCACTACCGGAATTGGTAATTGTTTCTGCATTTCTTCTAATACAACCGCAGTTGCTGTATTACACGCAATAACTAACATCTTGATATTTAAATCTAGTAAATGCTCCGTCATTTCCCACGTAAATTGACACACTTCTTCTCGAGAACGTGGACCATAAGGGCAACGCGCTGTATCCCCTAAATATATAATACGCTCTTTCGGCAACTGACGAATTAATTCCTTCGCTACAGTTAAACCACCAACTCCTGAATCGATAACACCGATTGCTCTATTCAACTTCATCACCCGTTTTCTCATTCATCATCTTATTTTATCATTATATTTTACACACTTTAAGTTCGCTCACTTAAACTGCTTCTGTATGAAAATTTTCATTTGTACCTGTATAGACTAGGACCTTTTTTATTTTGCTCCTTTTTTTCATAATTTGCAAGACAGAAAAATAACCGACCTTCTATACGAAAGTCGGTTTCTTCTATATAAAGTGCATATTTACCTCGCTATTTGCCGGGCAGTAAGACCCTGCTAATTAAAGTTTCACTTTATTGCTCCATCTTTTTTTTGGAAAGAAGACATTCCTATTAATAAGAAGAAATGAGCAGAAATTAAAAGGACGATAATTTATTTACAGCCCTTTTTATAGCCTTACCTATTCCCACGCTAGACTGCGGATTTTGCCCTGTAATTAAACGACCATCCACTACAACATGTGGCGTAAAATTAGGAGCTACATAAAACAAGGCCCCTTCTTCTTTCAATTTACTTTCTAGCAAAAATGGAACTCGCTTTTCTAAATGTACAGCTTTTTCTTCATCGTTTGTATAACCTGTTATACGCTTACCGGCAACAAAAAACGAACCATCTTTATTTTTCACACCAACTAAAGAACTTACCCCGTGACAAACAGCCGCTACAATCCGGTTATTGTTATACATATTCTCAATTAAATTTGCTACATATGGATTACCTGGAAAATCTACAATCGCCCCGTGTCCACCACCAAATAATACCGCATCATACTCTGAAGAATGGACAGTTGAAATCGCCCTCGTATTTTGCAATAAAGAAGCGACATGCTTAAATTCACGAGGTATGCCATTCGGAATAGATACTCTATCAATCGGCACTCTTCCGCCTTTTATAGAAACAATATCAACATCGAACTTAGCTTTTTTAAATAAAAGATAAGGGGCTGCGAGCTCTTCCAGCCACAAACCAGTCGGGTGTCCATTCATATCATGAGCACTTGTTGAAACTAACAGTATCCTTTTCAACATATCCCCTCCTTATTACCTATTTATGTATGAAACGTTTTTATCATTCATATAGCACGTGAAACAAACAGAAAAATAGCCGACTCTTTTTATAAAAGTCGGCTGCTTTCTTATAGTTCGAGCTCTCCCATGCGAAGAAGCTCAACAACTGCTTGTGAACGTCCTTTAACCCCTAGCTTTTGCATTGCGTTTGAGATGTGGTTGCGAACTGTCTTTTCACTTATAAAAAGTTCACCTGCAATTTCTTTCGTTGTTTTATCTTGAACCAGTAATTCAAATACTTCTCTCTCTCTCTTTGTGAGTAAAGGTTTAGATTGATACGCTTTTTCCTTCAACTGGTATAACCCTCCTTGCTTAAGCCAGAGCTGTGTATGTGTAAGTTGGGTGTTTATTTAGTCAAGATATTGTATGAACGAAATGTGCAGGTGGTGAATAAAAATGGGCTTTATTTCCTATGTTATTTTAGACTTTTATACAGTGCGGACACTCTTTTTATCCACTTACTTTCCAGTACGCCATATTTGTTCTAGCAATATACTTACAACTGTACCTACAAATAAACCATTCCCGAATATATATTGCATAACAGACGGCAATGATTGGAGTGCTCCAGACGGTAAAAACATAACGCCGCTGCCAAATAATACTGCAACGCCTAAAATCGTTATATTCCTTTCACTCATCGGCACTTGTTTTATATTATTAAATCCAATTCCAATTAACTGTACGAACGAAGCCATTAACACTGCAGATGCGACAGCGGATGGCAACGATGCTAAGTAACGAATAATACTCGGAAACAGCGACATTACGACTAGTAATATACATGCTAGTAAGAACGATCGTATATACTTTTGTTTTGTTAAACGTATAAATCCCGCTGTCGCCGGTAGCGGCACGACACCTACAGTTGAAAATACGGAAGAAATGATATGTGAAATCCCTCCAACCCACGTACCATCCTTCAACTGTTTTTGTTCAATAGTCGCTTTATGAATCGTAGCTTGATTAATCGCTATAATAGCTGCCACTGTATTTGAAACTAAAATACATACCATAACGAAACTCGATACAGCCATCCCTGTATTCCACTTTGGAAGACCCCAAGCAAATATTTGTGGAAGTTGCACAAAATGAGTTACTTGAGATGGGATTGTCACTTTCCCTGCAATGAGAAAAATAATCCACCCACTAATTAATCCTATTAAAACGGCATAACTTTTAACGAAACCTTTTCCAAAATTAGATAGTATAATAACGAACAGAAATATACTAAACGCGATTATTGCTGTAAATCCATCAATTTGAGAAATAGTAGCTGTAATTCCTAGCATTCCTTTTAAAAATACACCACTTAATTGTAAACATAATAAAAGTAAAAACGTCCCTGTCACAACCGGCGTAAATAAAAATAAAATACGTCCAATAAAACCAGTTACTCCTAATCCTATTAAAATAACACCGGAAATGATCATTCCTAATTCCAAAATTTGCAGTGTACTATGTAATTGATCCTGTCCGGCCGTTGCATAAGCAAGTACGGTAAATACACCAACCCAAGATCCAGCTGGCCCATCCGCAATTGGTAGTCTATGTCCAATCCATCCTTGTAAAAAAGAAGATATACCAACTACAAAAAACGTACGCTGCATTAAATAAAATATTTCTTCCGTCGTAAGATGAAATAACCCACCAACGACAATTGGTAGTGCGATTGAATTCGCTAATAAAAATATAAACCATTGCAAAGTTCCCATAATATGATTTTGGTTATGTTGATTGTCCAAATTTTTCATCCCTTCTAGCTTTCCTATACGAAATATATTGTAAGAATAAAAAAGAAGAGTTCTATATTCTCAATTAGAACCCTCCTCAAATTATTTAAACGATTCTTCTACACAAGATTATTTAATTCCACCTTATTTAAACTTCCAACAACAATATCCCCTTTATACACGACTAAACGCTTTTCTGTTTGACGCGCTACCGCTTCAGCAGTACATGTTGCATTCGTTAAAACAAAGCTCGCTTCATCTCCTACATTTGGCCAAGCTCGTTTCCCTTCCTTGTTTAACGTTTCTTTTCCTCCCGTAATAAAGCGAAGTGCTTTTCCTAAAGACCTTTCGTCACTCCACCCAAAACGCTCTGCTAATCGATTTGCCTTTTGAAGCATATCGCCAGTTCCAAACGGCGACCAATGATCTGTAATACTATCATTTCCTAATGAAACTTTAACACCTTTTTTATCTAATAATGGAATTGGAATTACTTGTTTACCAATTGGCACCGTTGAAGTAATATCAATACTTAATGCTGCTAATCTTTCTGCCACTTCTTCAGCTTCTTTATCAGTAACACCACCAAGTCCAAGTGCATGACTAATTGTTACACGACCTTGCCACCCTGCTTCTTCTGTTAAGCTTGCCAACCTCTTCATCGTAAACGTTCCTAGATTATTCGCATCATGCAAATGAATATCAACATCTGCATTAAATTCTACTGCGATATCCATAATCGTATGTAATGATTTTTCGATATCATTATCCACTGTAGCTGGATCCACTCCACCGACTAGATTCGCACCCATACGCATCGCATCTTTCACAAGTTGTACAGAATTACTGCGCAATAATCCATGTTGCGGAAAAGCAACGATTCTACCAGACATCCGATTTTTATATGTTTCTAATGCAGCTAACGTCGCCTCCAAATTATGAAGTCCAATAATTGGATCAACATTACAATGCGTTCTAATATTCGTTGTACCATTTCGAAGTAGTAACTCTAGCATATTTTCCGCCCTGTCTTGAGCAGTTGTTACTTGCTTTGGCAAAATCTTCTCTTCCTCATTAAAACGTGTAAAAATACTGTCTGCTGGCATACAAGCTTTCCAAGGCCCACTATAATATGTTTTATCAATATGAATATGCATCTCTTCGAAAGACGGCAAAATTAATAAGCGATTCGCATCAAGAGTTACTATCCCTTCCTCTTGAACAATCCCTTCTATAATTTTTTTAATTCGTCCATCTTCAATGAGTAAACTACATAATTCTGTTTCTGTTCGTGAAATTGCCCCTTCTTCATATGTATACCTTGATTCAAGCATTACATTAGTCAACCAATATACTGTCATTTCTATTTCCCCACCCTTTATTAAAAATCGCCTCATACCTCTTACTATAAGTTTAATATCCGCTGAAAATTAAGACAATTAATATGATCGTTTCTCTAAAAAAATGTAATACAACCTCATAGTCTTCTCATAAATTTCCATATAGAATAGAAGTATATAGCTTCATATAAAAAAGGAGTTGATCGTTATATGTCAAAAAAATTATGTAAATCCGAAACTGATAAAATGCTATTTGGTATATGTGGTGGTTTAGGAGAATATTTTGATATTAGTTCTACTCTCATTCGTATCCTTTGGGTCATTGCTATTTTATGTTTTGGAACGGGATTTTTAGTTTACTTTATTTGTTTATTACTTATGCCACGTTCGTACTAATGGCATCACTTCCTATACTTAAGAAGAGCATATAAAAAATCACCTATAGAATTCTATAGGTGATTTTTTCATGAAGAGTATTTCATCGTTAAATGTAATACAGCCACTTCATCTTCTTCATTTTTATAGCTATGTTTCTTATTCGCTTCAAATTGAATGGAGTCAAACTCGTTTAATTCGTATACATCATTCTCCACTTGAATGGATACTTTCCCTTTCATTACCGTTACAAGCTCAATAGCACCTTCATGATGAGCTTCCGGTTCATATATACTATTCGCTCTTAAACAAGCACGGTGCATTTCCATCCCTGTTTCTTTCGTGTAACGGAACATCGTTTCTAAATGCCATGCTTGTCCTACATCTACTGCAAATCCTTCTCCGCAGCGCGCAACAGCTACAGGTTCTCCAACAACCATTAATCTCGATAAAGGTATCGATAACCCTTTCGTTATTTTCCAAATGACAGCTAACGTTGGATTCGTTTCACCTCTCTCAATTTTCCCTAATGTTAATTTACTAACTCCTGTTTTTTGGGCTAATTCTTCTAAACTTAATTTTTGTTCATTTCGAATTTGCCTTAATAGCTGACCTACTTGCTGAATGACTTCTTTCGTTTGCATATCTTCATGTTCTTTCATCTATAAAACCACCTTAAAGTATAAAATAGTTTACTTTTATTATCTTAAAGTATATTATACTATACATAATTATTTATTTCCAAAAGGAGTGTTATATTTCATGCGTGCAATATTATTAGGCCTCTTATCATCAGCCTTTTTTTCTGCAACTTTTATTATTAATAGAGCAATGAATGTATCTGGAACGAGCTGGGCTTGGACAGCTTCCTTCCGCTTTTTATTCGCTCTCCCTATTTTATTCCTTATCGTTTTATTTCGCAAAAACTTAGGTGGGTTATGGGCAGAGTTAAAAAAACATCCATTCGCATGGATCGGATGGGGTTCCGTTGCAGGGATTGGTTTCTATTCTTTATTAAGTTTCGCAGCTGTCTTCTCTCCGGCTTGGCTCGTTGCCGGAACTTGGCAAGTTACGATATTAGCAGGTTTACTTTTATCACCACTATTTTTCGTAAAAATAGAAACGAAGTCAGGTACAAAACTTGTACGCGGAAAAATTCCGCTTCGTAGTTTATATGTAGCATTATTTATTTTACTAGGTGTAATTTGTATGCAAACAACTGCAGCTGGACACATTACAATAACTCAGTTCATTTCAGGGTTTTTACCTGTCGTATTAGCTGCTTTTTTATATCCGTTCGGCAACCGAAAAATGATGGAACTTGTGGGGGGACGTCTTGATACATTCCAGCGTGTATTAGGAATGGCAATAGGCAGTCTTCCTATTACAATTTTACTTGGTATATACGGATTTTCTACTACTGGTATTCCAACATCCAGCCAAATGCTGCAAGGATTTTTGTTAGCTTTATGTTCCGGCGTCATTGCGACGATGACATTTTTCTTTGCCACTGACTTAGCAAAAGACAACCTCGCTTTACTTGGTGCCGTTGAAGCAACACAAGCTGGAACGATGGTCTTTACAGTACTTGGTGAAATTGTGTTCTTGAACGGTTCATTCCCTGGTGACCTTTCCCTATTTGGAATGATTATTATTATGTTAGGAATGGTTGCAAATAGTATTTTAAACCGTTCTGTTCCAGTCATTAAACAGAAAAAGTCAGCATAAAAAAGATATGGTTCTTCTTCATAGAACCATATCTTTTTTATTGTCCCCCTATTTCGCCTTATCAGAATAGTATTTCATTGGCTGTTTATACGAAAACCTATGTTATAATACGTTTCATGCGCATTAATAGGAGGTAAATTATGTTAAAAAAAGCAATCACTGAATTTATTGGTACATTTGTACTTGTATTATTCGGAACTGGAGTAGCTGTCACTGGCGGCGGAATTGAAGGAATTGGAACATTAGGAATCGCTATGGCTTTCGGTCTATCTATTGTAGCTATGGCATATAGCATTGGAACAATTTCTGGATGTCACATTAACCCAGCAGTATCGGTAGCTATGTTCATTAACAAAAGAATGAACGCTATGGAACTTTGTTATTATGTATTAGCTCAAATTTTAGGTGGTTTATTAGGAACTGCAACGTTAGTAACGATTTTACGCTCTGCTAAAACACCTTTAGATAATTTAGGACAAAATGGTTTCGGAACTCTTGGTTTATCTGGAGCATTTTTAGTTGAGTTCGTTTTAACTTTCGTATTTATTTTAGTTATCATGGCTGTAACAGGTAAAAAAGGAAGTTCTTCTTTAGCGGGACTAGTAATTGGTTTCACATTAGTTTTAATTCACTTATTAGGAATTCCTTTAACTGGAACATCTGTTAACCCTGCTCGTAGTATCGCACCAGCTTTATTTGTTGGTGGAGAAGCACTTTCTCAACTATGGGTATTCATCGTAGCACCAATTCTTGGTGGTATCGTAGCAGCTATCGTAGGTAAATTCATTTTAAATACTGAAAAATAGAATTTTCAATATTTCTGAATAAAAAAAGGCGAGCCCTCATTATGAGGAAGCTCGCTTTTTTATTCTTTTATTTTAGACTTTAAATTTGTAACTAATTGCTCTACCGTTACATTTGCAAGTACGTTTTCCATCGCTTCTTGCGCTTGCATTAAAATAATTTCTAATACTGATTGAATATTAGCTCCTACTGGACATTCAATGTTGGGATTTTCATGGAAGGAAAATAGATGTCCTTCTTCTACAACTTCCACTGCTTTATATACATCAAGTAATGTAATTTCTTCTAAATCACGAGCAAGTGTCGTACCACCTTTACCGGCTTGTACATCAACAAGTCCTGCTCTCTTCAACATTCCTGTAATGCGACGAATCACAACTGGATTTGTATTCACACTACCAGCAATCCATTCAGAGGTACAGCGAGAGTTTCGATCTATCGCAAGTAAAGTCAACATATGAACACCTACTGTAAAACGACTACTAATTCCCATCTGCACACCCTCCTTTGTATTCATTCTATTAAAAGACAACTCTTACTATTATATACTATTTTTAATTTATACATAAAGAAAAAGCATGATTTCAATAGAAAATCATGCTTTTCTCTCATTATTGACGCTTAATAAATTTTGCTAAATCTTTAAATTTCACTTTGTCTGAGTAATTCATTACACCATTTACATAGATACGACTTGTAACAGCGTTTAATATACCAATCGTCGCCAATAAGACTACTAATGTTATCGTAATTTCTAACATGCCTGCTTCACCGGCTACAATACGTGAGAAGGTAACCATCGGTGTAAAGAACGGAACGTAAGAACTTACAACAACGATAGTACTATTCGGATCACTTAATGATTTAATACTAATGAAGAATGCAGCCATAATTAAAATCATTATCGGGAAAGATACAGCTTGTAAATCCTCCGTCTTAGAAACAACAGCGCCAGCTGCAGCGTACATCATCGCATAAAGTAAATATCCCGTAATGAAATAAACAAGGAACATACTTATAACTTTTGCATCTAATTTTGTAAAGTCAATTGGAATTCCAAATAATGAGGCGTTTTCTAAATCGACCCACCCTAACAAATAAGGAATAAGATAACCGCACGCTAATATGACCAGTTGTAATAAAGCTGTTGAAACAACTGCTAATATTTTCGCATACATCATCGTAAGCGGTTTTACTTTCGGCAGCATGACTTCCATTACACGTGACGCCTTTTCTGATGCAATATTCATTGCAATTGTATTTCCGAACGCGACAATAAACATATATAAAGCAAATGTAAAAAAATAGGCAATTCCGAAAGAAGAAGAGCGATCTTTTATTGCTTCTTGTTTCACTGAAATTTCAGTTTGCAATTGCTGTGCAATTTCTGGTGAAACATTATGCTTTGCAATTGTCACCATTGTATATTGTTGTTTGAAATAACTTGCCATGATTGCAGAAGTTGCTTGGCTAGGAAATCCATTATACATATACGTAACCTCTGGAGCTCCATTCTTTTCTATTACATGAAACAAACCATCCAGCTCACCGTCTTCTACTTGTTTATGCAGTTTATCAAAATCTGCTTTTGAACCAACCGTTATTTTTGCTGATGGTAATAGCTTAGTTAACTCTTCTTTTTGTACGTTGTATGTGGAACTTTCTGTTACAACTGCAATTTTATCTTTATCCTTACTTTTATCATTCCCTGAAGTAAAATGATTAAATGCAAAAATCCCAAATACAACTAAAAATAATATCGCACTCGTAATTAATGATTTTTTAGATAAAAACGCTTCTCTAAAATAAAATGAAAATACATGAGAAAATTTACGCATCGTTATTTCGCCCTCTCTACAAAGATTTCATTTAACGTCGGCTCTAACATTTTAAATTGGCGCAAGGTAACACCTTGTTCTTGCAATTGTTGTAAAATCTTTAGAGCTTCTGCATCGTCTTGTACTTTTATATAAAGAAGGCCTTGTTGTTTTTCATATGAAACATGTATAGCTTCTAATCCCTTTTCATTCTCTGCTGTATCTTCAATCGTTAAATTACGGAAACCATATTCTTTCTTAATATCACTTAACTGTCCTTTGACAACTGCTTCGCCTTTTTTCAAAATACATACATGTTGGCAAAAAGCTTCTACTTGTTCCATACGATGACTGGATAAAATAATTGTCTTCCCGCTCTGTACTTGTTCTTCAATAATGCTAGCTAACATCCCAGCATTGACTGGGTCAAGTCCGCTAAACGGTTCATCTAAGATGAGAAGTTCAGGATTATGAAGAAGAGCAGCAATTAATTGAATTTTTTGCTGATTCCCTTTTGAAAGCTCTCCTGCCGTTTTAAATTTGTATTCTGGAATTGCTAATCGCTCTAACCAGTGGTCAATGGCAAGATCTACTTCTTTTTTCGTCATTCCTTCTAATCTACCAAAATATCGCAGCTGGTCTATTACTCTACTTTTTGTATATAAACCTCTTTCTTCTGGTAAATAACCAATCGTTACCCCACTAGTCCCAAATGATTTTCCATCCCATGTAATAGAGCCTTCATTAGGCGTTAATAATCCGAGAAGCATTTTGATTGTAGTTGTTTTCCCTGCACCATTTCGTCCAAGTAATCCTAGCACTTCACCTTTTGGTAACGAAATTTGCAAACCGTTAACTGCTTTTGATTCCCCAAATAGTTTCGTTAAGTTTTGAATTTGTAAACTCAAAGTATAAAGCCTCCCCTTTATTATCATTCGTACTCTCTTTCAAAGATTATGTTTATTTAGGATAAAATATAGCACTACGCTTCATCCTCTTATATATAACATTACCTTTAATCCATCATTTGTTCTATTTAGTTAAAATTGTAAATAACAAAGGTTTATTTGTCAATTATAATTGTCATTACGACAATAAAACCTGTCAAAATGACTATCATTATTTTGCTCATCTTTCTAATATAGGACACACTACTATATATACAAAAGACAATATGCAAATGTTCATAAAAAATTTTTATATTTTAATATATAATATAAGATGATTTTCTAACATCAAGGAGGATACATATGAAGATGAAGAGGGGCATTACCACTTTATTATCTGTAGCGGTTCTATCTACATCGCTTGTAGCATGTTCAGGAACGACAGAGAAAACAGCGGCCAAAGAAGAAAAAGTAAAATTAACAGAACAGCAATTAATGGCTGATTTATGGTATCAAACAGCTGGTGAAACGAAAGCACTTTACTACCAAGGGTACAATATCGGTCAATTGAAGCTGGATGCAGCTCTTGCAAAAGGGACAGCAAAAAAACCTGCTATCGTACTTGATTTAGATGAAACTGTTTTAGACAACAGTCCTCATCAAGCAATGAGTGTAAAGACAGGAAAAGGCTATCCTTACAAATGGGATGATTGGATTAATAAGGCTGAAGCTGAAGCCCTTCCAGGCGCAATTGATTTCTTAAAATATACAGAGTCTAAAGGTGTAGATATTTACTACATCTCAAATCGTAAAACGAACCAACTAGATGCAACTATTAAAAATCTTGAGCGCGTAGGTGCTCCTCAAGCAACGAAAGAACATATATTATTACAAGATCCGAAAGAAAAAGGGAAAGAGAAACGCCGTGAACTCGTTTCTCAAACACATGATATTGTCTTATTCTTCGGTGATAACTTATCTGATTTCACTGGTTTTGATGGTAAATCGGTAAAAGATCGCAATCAAACAGTTGCAGATTCAAAAGCACAATTTGGTGAGAAATTCATCATTTTCCCTAATCCAATGTACGGCGATTGGGAAGGCGCTTTGTATGACTATGATTTCAAAAAATCAGATACGGAAAAAGATAAAGTCCGTCGTGACAACTTAAAATCATTTGAAGCAAAATAAAAGAGGATGGCATTTGCCATCCTCTTTCTTTATTGCATATTTCTCGTTAAAGGTAAAATAAACACTTCTACACGTCTATTTTTTGCTTTTCCTTCCGGTGTATCATTTGGTGCAATCGAACGGTATTCTCCGTAACCAATTGCACTAAATTTTCCTGGTTGCAAATCTTTATTTTGAAGTAATACCTGCATAAAATTAACGGCACGCTGTGTACTTAACTCCCAGTTTGATGCAAACTGAGCATTTGCGATAGGAACAGTATCTGTATGACCAGATACTGTAATCTCACGAGGTGATGCGGAAACAAGCAGGTTAGACATCTCTTTTGCAATCCCTAACGATTCTAATTTCACATCTGCTTTCCCCGAGTCGAATAGTACATTTTCTAATATTGTTACCATTAATCCTTTTTCAGTTAAATCGGTTTTAAAAGAAGACGATAATTGCTTTTCCTCAATATATTTATCAATACCTTTTTGTACCGCTTTTAATTCATTCATTTCTTGCTGCTTTACTTCAGCCTCAGCATTCTTTTTAATCTGCTCAGATTCTAAACTATTTGCTGACAACTCTTTCTCTTCATTCGGCTTCTGGTCACTTAAAAACTCTTTATTTCCTGTTCCACCTGCTAGTTCACTCCGAAAAGCTACTGCCATCTGTTTAAACTTCGCAGCATCTATACTACTCATTGCGAATAATACGATGAATAATGCAAATAACAACGTTAACATATCAGAATACGGAATTAACCACGTTTCATCGATATGCTCATCATGTTTTTTCTTTTTACCTCTTCTATTTTTTTTACTCCGCATTTTTTTCTGCTCCTATTTCTAGCTTTTTACGCTCAGTTGCAGAAAGTGCACCTAAAATACGGTTCTTCATAATAAACGGATATGTACCTTCTTGTAACATTAATAAACAATCAATAATTAAACGTTTTTTCTCGATTTCAGCTGCCGATTTTTGCTTTAACTTATTTGCAAATGGATGCCATAGTACATAACCTGAAAAAATACCAAAAATCGTTGCAATAAACGCACCTGAAATAGCATGTCCTAACTTGTCAATATCAGTTAAATTACCAAGCGCAGCTACAAGACCAATAACAGCACCTAAAACCCCTAATGTCGGTGCATACGTACCAGCTTGTGAAAAAATCGCCGCTCCTTTTGCATGCCTTTCTTCAATTGCTTCTAATTCAGCTTCTAAAATCTGCTCTAAATCTTCTGCGGATACGCCATCAATCACAAATTTCATACCACGTAAAAGAAATTCATCTTGAATTTTGTCTAATTGTTGCTCTAAAGACAAAATACCGTATTTTCTACTTTCAGATGTCCAATGAACAAATAATTCTAGCAACTGTTCGTAACTTAAATCCTTTTTATTTGAACCAAAAAGAACTTTAAATAATTTTGGAACCCTTTTTAGTTGATTCATCGGAAATGCAATACAAACTGCGGCAAATGTACCGATGAAAATAATTAATGCTGCGGCAGGATTCAATAAGGCTGTTACGTCAGCGCCCTTGACGACCATCCCTACTACTACCGCTACAAATCCTAAAATAAGTCCAATAATTGTTGCAAAATCCATTCCCATTCACTCCTAGTCTATACAAGAAGTTCTTTATTCTCGATAATCGCTACATCTTCTTATGTATATATATTACATAAAAAATTCAATTCATGAAAGATAAGAAATGAATTATATGAAAAAATACTACAATTTCACACATTTTCTGACATTTTCTTTGCATTTTCATTACGTTACGGCTCTTATATTTCTTTTTCAACAAACTAAACTTATAATAAAAACAATACATATTTTATTAAGAAAGGACTGTGATTACAAGGCATCATGAAAAAAATAATAATTATTTCTGCCGCTACTATTGTAATCGGTATCACATCTTTCGCTTATTTCAGTTCTGAATCACCATTACAAAATGGGGCGAAAGCTGTCGAAAGTCAAAAACATAGTAATCATCCAAAAGAAGAGATTCCTGCTTTTCCAAAAGCTGATCATAATGAAAAAAAACTAGATGATAATTTTTCCGTTGTAACAAATCCAGATTCTGCTCTTGTATTAGTCAATAAACATCGTAAATTACCAGATGGGTATATTCCAGAAGATTTAAAGAAACCGAACGTACCATTTACTAGTCCAAAAGATAAAGAGAAAACATTACTTCGTAAAGATGCTGCAGATGCGCTTGAGAAAATGTTCCAAGCAGCGAAAAACGAGGGGATAGAACTTACAGCAGTTTCAGGTTACCGTTCTTACAAACGTCAACAGTCATTACATAATACCTATATTAAGCGCCAAGGAAAAACTGAGGCTAATTCGGTAAGTGCAATTCCAGGAACAAGTGAGCATCAAACTGGTCTAGCAATGGATATTAGCTCAAAATCTGCTAAATTCCAATTAGAACCAATCTTTGGCGAGACAACAGAAGGGAAATGGGTTGCAAAACACGCCCATGAGTTTGGATTTGTCATTCGTTATTTAGAAGATAAAACAGAAACAACAGAGTACGCATACGAACCATGGCACTTACGCTACGTTGGTAATCCATATGCCACATACATATATAAACACCATCTAACATTAGAAGAGGCAATGAAGGATAAAAAATAAGAGAGCGATTCGCTCTCTTATTTTTGTATTCTCTTCTATTATTTTAGTAATTTCATCTTCCATTCTTCAGGCCACGGCTCGCCTCTTCCTGTTTTTTTCGATGCTTGTACCATCATACCGCGTCCAACTAAACAAACTTCCCCTTCTGCATTTTTGACCATATAGTGCAAATCTAAAGAAGAATTCCCAACTGTTCCTGCCTTTACATATACTTTCAACTGCTCATCAAAATATATTTGTTTGATGAAATTACATTGTAAATCTGCAACAACGATCATCGTTTCTGATGATTCATTTGTCCATTCTTGCATAAATCCAAGTTCTTTAAACAATGCGATACGTGCTTCTTCAAAATATGTAAAAGCAATGACATTATTTACATGTCCAAACATATCTACTTCACCGAAACGAACTTTTACAGGATTGTAAAACGAAAAACCACTTTCCCATTGCTTAAAGTCTTCAATATAAGAAATTCTCTTCATCGTTTTCTCTCCTTTTCAACTTCCAATATACAGAATAAACTGAAAAATAACCTTATAAATATTGCCCCTTCAAATGAAGAGGCATATTTATTAATAGTTATTATCGCTACCAAAGAAATCTTTGAACGATTGAATTGTTGTATCACGATTTAATGCTGCGATTGAAGTTGTTAATGGAATACCTTTCGGACATGATTGCACACAGTTTTGAGAGTTACCACAGTTTGCAAGCCCTCCATCTCCCATAATTGCACGTAAGCGATCTGCTTTGTGCATTTCACCTGTTGGATGCGAGTTGAATAAACGAGCTTGTGATAACGGTGCTGGTCCAATAAAGTCAGATTTACTGTTTACGTTTGGACATGATTCTAAGCAAACACCACATGTCATACATTTTGAAAGCTCATAAGCCCATTGACGTTTCTTCTCCGGCATTCTTGGTCCTGGACCTAGGTCATACGTACCATCGATTGGAATCCAAGCCTTAACGCGTTTTAATGCGTTAAACATACGACTACGGTCAACTTGTAAATCACGTACAACCGGGAATGTCTTCATCGGTTTTAAGCGAATTGGCTGTTCTAATTGATCAATAAGCGCTGTACATGATTGACGTGGTTTTCCGTTAATAACCATCGAGCAAGCGCCACATACTTCCTCTAAACAGTTCATATCCCATGCAATCGGAGTTGTTTGGTTCCCTTTTGAATCAACAGGATTACGGCGAATTTCCATAAGTGCCGAAATAATATTCATATTTGGACGATATGGAATTTCAAACTCTTGGTCAAACTCTTGTGCATCTGGTCCATCTTGTCTCGTAATGATGAGGCGGATTGTTTTCTCAGACATGTTGCTTATCCCCCTTCTCTTCACCCTTAGCAGCTACATCATGTTTTGAAGAATAGTCACGTTTACGTGGTTTAATTAATGAAACATCCACTTCTTCGTAATGGAATGCTGGTGCATTTCCTTCTCCCTCAAATTTTGCCATTGTAGTTTTTAAGAAGTTTGCATCATCACGATTTGGGAATTCCGGTTTGTAATGCGCTCCGCGGCTTTCATTACGGTTATATGCCCCAATTGTAATAACACGAGCTAGCTCAAACATATTTGCAAGTTGACGTGTAAATGAAGCACCCTGGTTACTCCATCTCGCTGTATCGTTAATGTTAATGCGTTTGTAACGCGCCATTAACTCTTCAATTTTTGCATCTGTTTCTAATAACTTTTTATTTTCACGAACTACTGTAACGTTATCTGTCATCCATTCTCCCAGCTCTTTGTGAAGAACATATGCATTTTCGTTACCATCAAGCGTTAAAATATTGTTAAATTTCTCTGTTTCGATTAATTCATTTTGCTCATATACACTAGATGAAACAGCATCAGATGATTTAGAAAGACCTTTCATATACTCAATTGCGTTCGGTCCTGCTACCATACCACCGTAAATTGCTGATAATAGTGAGTTCGCACCAAGGCGGTTACCACCGTGCATAGAATAATCGCACTCACCTGCTGCAAATAAACCTGGAATGCTTGTCATTTGCTTATAATCAACCCATAGCCCGCCCATTGAATAGTGAACCGCTGGGAAGATTTTCATTGGTAGTTTACGAGGATCATCTCCTGTAAACTTCTCATAGATTTCAATAATTCCACCAAGTTTAATATCTAGTTCTTTCGGATCTTTATGAGAAAGATCTAGGTACACCATGTTTTCACCGTTAATACCTAGTTTTTGCTCTACGCAAACATCAAAGATTTCACGCGTTGCAATATCACGAGGTACAAGGTTTCCGTAAGCAGGATATTTCTCTTCTAAGAAGTACCATGGCTTACCATCTTTATATGTCCAAACACGCCCACCTTCACCACGTGCAGATTCACTCATAAGACGTAACTTATCGTCTCCAGGAATTGCCGTTGGATGGATTTGAATAAACTCACCGTTCGCATAATATGCACCTTGTTGATATACAGCAGACGCTGCTGTACCTGTATTGATAATAGAGTTAGTTGATTTTCCAAAGATGATACCAGGGCCCCCTGTTGCCATAATCACGGCATCAGCTTGGAAACTTTTAATCTCCATAGTTTGTAAGTCTTGTGCAACGATTCCTCGGCACACACCTTCATCATCAACAACAGCTCGCAAGAAATCCCAACCTTCATATTTCGTTACAAGTCCTGCTACTTCGTGACGACGTACTTGCTCATCTAATGCGTATAGTAATTGCTGTCCAGTTGTTGCACCAGCAAATGCTGTACGGTGATGTTGTGTTCCACCAAAACGACGGAAATCAAGAAGTCCTTCTTCCGTACGGTTGAACATAACACCCATACGGTCCATTAAATGAATAATACCAGGTGCTGCTTCACACATTGCTTTAACTGGTGGTTGGTTCGCTAAGAAATCCCCACCATAAATTGTATCGTCAAAGTGGATCCATGGAGAATCCCCTTCACCTTTCGTATTTACGGCACCGTTAATTCCGCCCTGAGCACATACAGAATGTGAACGTTTTACTGGTACTAATGAAAACAGTTCAACATTTACTCCTGCTTCTGCCGCTTTAATCGTTGCCATTAAGCCAGCCAAGCCACCGCCGACTACTATAAGTTTCCCTTTCATGCTCTCCCACTCCTTACTGGTTTGCTAGCTGTGGATCGATGAACGCTAATAATGCACTCACACCTACATAAGATAGACCTAAGAAAATAGCTAATGTTACATAAGTAGAGATTCTTTGTGAACGTGGAGACACTGTAATTCCCCAGCTAATGCAGAATGTCCATAGTCCATTTGCAAAGTGGAAAATTGTTGAAACAACACCAACTAAATAGAATGCAAACATAGCTGGATTGTTTAAAATATCTGCCATCATATCGTAGTTTACCTCTTTACCTAACATTGCTTGAATACGAGTTTCCCAGACATGCCAAGAAATGAAAATCAGCGTAACGATACCTGAAATTCGTTGGAAGACGAACATCCAGTTACGGAAATAACCGTAAGATACCGCATTGTTCTTAGCTGTAAATGCAATATATAAGCCATATATAGCATGGTACAGTATAGGTAAAAAGATGATGAAAATTTCTAGCGCATACCGGAATGGAAGGAGCTCCATAAAGCCTGCAGCTTTGTTAAAAGCCTCTGCTCCTCTTGTTGCAAAGTTGTTTACAATTAGATGTTGCGTCAAAAAGACACCAACCGGGATGACCCCCATTAATGAGTGCCACTTACGAAACGTATACTCGCGGCCTTTCATGTCCCCATTACCCCCTTGAATGTTTGACTGCTGTTTTCAGATTAATTTACAACAATAATGTTTTTTCACTATTGGCATAAGAAAAACTGAAAAAATTATTCGAAATATTTCAGCATAATTTGATACCAAGTTCATTTTACTCCTATTTTTGTCGAAGCGTCAAGAAAACGTATACATAATTTGCATATAATTTGCCAATTCTTTTTTTCTTCTTATATATTCAGATTTTCCTAAAGAAAAATCTGTTTTTATAAATGAGAAATGTTATATAATAAGCCCTATAGAAAGAGGGGAATATTGTGAGCAAAAATACAATCGATATAACATCTTTAGAAGATGTTTCATTGAACGCCTTCGCTTATGAATTGCTACGTGAAGAATTACTACCTGATTTAATTGGTAACGATTTAGATGGTATTTTATACTGGTCCGGTAGAAACCTTGCAAGAAAATATCCGCTAGAAACAATTGAAGAAGTCATTCAGTTCTTTGAAAAAGCTGGTTGGGGCACTTTAAGTATTATTGAGCATAAACGTCGTGAAATGCAGTTCCAACTTAAAGGCACTCTCATTGCTGAACGTCAAAAACAAAACAGACATTCTTCTTATCAATTAGAAGCTGGATTCATTGCTGAGCAAATTCAGAAGCAACGAAACGTCGTAGCAGAGTCATACGAAGAAAAGAAAAAACGTTCAGACTCTATTACATTTCTTGTGAAATGGGATATAAAAGATCTCATTGAAGTGTAGCCTTACCTACAGTCAACTAGACATATAAGTTTAGTTGACTTTTTTGTATTTTCATTCAGATGCGTTTATTTTAAATCTTCAGAAATTATACCAAAAAACAGAAGACGTTGTAAACTACAACGTCTTCTTATCTGTTAAATACGTATAAATTGTTTCTGCGACATTTTTCGGCATACCCGCTTCGACAAATTCTGCTACAGAAGCTTCTTTCATCTTCTTTAATGAACCAAAATGTTTTAACAATACCTTTTTCCGTTTATCACCGATTCCTGGAATATCGTCCAGTGCTGATTGAATGACAGATTTCCCGTGTAATTGACGATGGAATGTAATCGCAAATCGATGCACTTCATCTTGAATGCGCTGCAATAAATAAAATTCTTGGCTATTCCTCTCAAGTATCACCGGTTCAGGTGGATCCCCAATAATTAAATGGGATGTTTTATGTTTGTCATCTTTTACAAGGCCTGCCATCGGAATATATAACCCAAGCTCATTTTCTAGAACATCACTTACAGCTGCCAGATGACCTTTTCCCCCGTCAATAATGATTAAATCTGGTAATGGTAAATTCTCTTTAAGCGCCCTTGTATAACGGCGCCTCACAACTTCTCTCATAGACTCATAATCATCTGGTCCTTGAACCGTTTTAATTTTATATTTCCTGTACTCTTTCTTCGCTGGTTTCCCATCGATAAAAGCAATCATTGCAGAAACGGGATTTGTTCCTTGAATATTTGAGTTATCAAACGCTTCAATACGATACGGTGTTTCAATCCCGAGCTGCTTTCCTAACTGATCTACAGCTTTAATCGTTCGCTCTTCATCACGTTCAATTAAGTAGAATTTCTCTTCAAGTGCAATTTTCGCATTTTTATTTGCTAATTCTACAAGATCTTTTTTCTTACCACGTTTCGGCTGCGTCGCTTCAACTTCTAAAAAGCGCTCTACTAATTCTGAGTCTATACTTCCTGGAACAACAATTTCTTTCGGTTTAAAATGACTGCTGTTTTCATAAAATTGACCGATAAACGTTAAAAATCCCTCTTCTGGTTCATCATAGATTGGAAACATAGAAACATCACGTTCAATTAGCTTTCCTTTTCGAACGAAGAAAACTTGAACGCACATCCATCCTTTATCAACTGCATATCCAAATACATCACGGTCCACTAAGTCACTCATAATCATCTTTTGTTTTTCCATAATTGCATCTATATGAGCAATTTGATCTCGCAATTCTTTCGCACGTTCAAATTCTAGTTTCTCTGAAGCCTCATACATCTTTGTTTCTAATTCTGAACGAATTTCTTTATGTCCACCATTTAAAAACTTAATAATTTCATCCACAATTTCTTTATTTTGTTCTTCCGTCACTTCTTTCACACAGGGTGCTAAACATTGGCCCATATGATAATATAAACACACTTTATCGGGCATGTTTGAGCATTTGCGAAGCGGATACATGCGATCTAATAGTTTTTTCGTTTCATGAGCTGATTGTGCATTCGGATAAGGGCCAAAATACTTTCCTTTATCCTTTTTTACGTTACGCGTAATGAGTAAGCGCGGCTGTTTTTCAGCGGTAATTTTAATAAAAGGATATGTTTTATCATCTTTTAATTGAATATTATATTTTGGATCATACTTTTTTATTAAATTTAACTCTAAAATAAGAGCCTCCAAATTTGAAGAGGTTACGATATATTCAAAATCTACAATTTCTCCTACAAGCCGAAGTGTTTTCCCATCATGCGAACCAGTAAAGTACGAGCGCACACGATTTTTTAACACTTTTGCCTTCCCGACATATATAACCGTTCCTTGCTTATCTTTCATTAAATAACAACCAGGTTGATCTGGTAAAATAGCCAATTTCTCTTTCAAATGTTCGTGCACTCGCCTACCTCCATTTCTACATGCTTATCATTGCAAATTCAAAATAAAAACATACAATGACAAAACACCCAACATACGTTCTTTTATTGTAACGGAAAGGTTTAAAAAAGGAAAATAAAAAAAGCTACCAAATGGTAGCTTCTTTCTTTTAGAAGTGTTTAGAAACTAATTCTACTAACGCTTCTTTCGGTTTGTAACCTAACGCTTGATCAACTACTTTACCGTCTTTTAATACGAAAAGAGCTGGAATGCTCATTACTTCAAATTGACGAGCGGTTTCTTGGTTTTCATCAACGTCTACTTTTACTACTTTTACTTTTTCACCTAGTTCTGAATCGATTTCCTCTAATACAGGAGCGATCATTTTACAAGGTCCACACCAAGGTGCCCAGAAATCTAATAATACAACACCTTCGCTAGTTTCAGCTGCGAAGCTTTGGTCATTTGCGTTTATAATTGCCATTTTATTTCCTCCTTCAAGTATATTCTACCAAGAGTATATCATTAACTTATATACGTGGCGAATAATATGTATCGTTATGTATTGTAACAAAAAAATGTTCCTTTATACTATATAAAAATATGGATGAAATACTAAAAAGGTGAGGGACAGGGGATCCCTCACCTTTTTCTATATATAGGGGTACTTCACTTGGAACTCAAGGGTACTCAAATCATGAATGTACTTTTAACTTTTTAAACTCTTCTGTTAAAAGAGGTAAAACTTCGAATAAGTCACCAACAATACCATAGTCAGCTACTTTGAAAATACTTGCTTCTGGATCTTTATTAATTGCAACGATTATTTTTGAGTTAGACATACCAGCTAAATGCTGAATCGCACCAGAAATACCGCATGCAATGTATAGATCTGGCGTAACGACTTTACCCGTTTGACCAATTTGTAATGAGTAATCGCAATACTCAGCGTCACAAGCACCACGAGATGCTCCAACAGCGCCGCCTAGTACATCAGCTAACTCTTTTAATGGCTTAAATCCATCTTCACTCTTCACACCACGTCCGCCAGCGATAATAACTTTCGCTTCTGAAAGATCAACGCCTTCTGCAGTTTTACGGACAACATCTTGAATAATTGTACGTAAATCTTTCACATCTACTGTAATAGAAGACACGTCACCTGTGCGAGACTCGTCTTTTTCAAGAGTTGCAATGTTATTTGGACGCACTGTCGCAAATAAGATACCATCTGTTACAATCTTCTTCTCAAACGCTTTACCAGAGTAAATCGGACGAGTGAAGATAACATTTCCACCTTCAACTTCTAAAGCAGTTACATCAGAAATTAGACCAGCTTCAAGTTTCGCTGCTAATTTTGGTGATAAATCTTTACCAAGTGCTGTATGTCCAAATACGATACCTTCTGGCTTTTCTTCAGCATATACAGCTAAAAACGCTTGTGCGTAACCATCAGATGTATATGATTTTAATTTATCATTTTCAACTGTCACAACGCGATCTGCACCGTAATGAATCAATTCATTTGCAAAAGAGGCAACGCTGTCTCCAACTAGAAGACCTACCACTTCACCGCCTTCTGCAATTGTTTTTGCTGCTGCTACCGCTTCAAACGAAACGTTACGTAGCGATCCGTCACGAACTTCACCCATTACTAATACTTTACGAGCCATAGATTTTCCCTCCTGCATATATAATTTCGTATTTTATTAGATTACTTTCGCTTCTGTATGGAGCAACGATACAAGTTCTTTTACTTGATCTTGCAGCTCGCCTTGTAACACTTTTCCTGCATCTTTCTTAGGAGGCAAATAGATTTCAATTGTTTTTGTCTTTGCTTCCACATCATCTTCTTCTAAATCTAAATCATCTAATTCTACTTCTTCCAGTGGCTTTTTCTTCGCTTTCATAATACCTGGAAGCGATGGATAACGCGGTTCGTTTAAACCTTGTTGTGCTGTTACTAAAACTGGTAATGACGTTTCAATAACTTCTGTATCACCTTCAACGTCACGCTCAATCTTCACGTTTGTACCATCAATCTCAAGTTTTGTAATTGTCGTTACGTACGGAATATTTAGCGCTTCAGCTACGCGTGGACCAACTTGTCCAGATGCACCGTCAATCGCAACGTTTCCGCCTAAAATTAAATCTGCATCTTTATCTTTTAAATATTCAGCAAGTACTTTTGCTGTTGTAAACTGATCGCCATTTTCAACATCATCTTCAATATTAATTAATACCGCTTTATCACAGCCCATCGCTAATGCTGTACGAAGTTCTTTCTCACTATCTTCGCCACCAACTGTTACGACAGTAACTTCTCCACCTTGTGCGTCTCTTACTTGAATTGCTTCTTCAATCGCATATTCATCGTAAGGGTTGATGATGAATTCCGCTTCGCCATCGTAAATTGCACCGTTTTTAATTACGATTTTTTCTTCTGTATCAAATGTTCGTTTCATGAGTACGTAGATGTTCATTCCATTTACCCCCTTATTTTTTCAGAAAGATTCTATCAATTTTAAAATTCTGTTAATTTATATTAAAAAAATAATTGAACTACCTACCACTAAACGAAGGCTTACGTTTTTCTAAAAACGCTGCTACACCTTCTCTTCCATCTTCACTCGTAAATACTTCACCGAAGATTTGAGCTTCGCGCTGTACACCTTCGTAATAATGAGACGATTTTGTCGTTTGCAATAACTCTAACACAGCACGAGTTGTTGCTAGACTTTTTCCAGCAATTTGTTTTGCAACTTTAAGTGTATCGTCTAAAAGTGTTTCTTCAGAAAACACTCCGTTAACAAGTCCCCATTTTAATGCTTCTGCACCAGTAATTGGTGTACTCGTTAACATCATTTCACAAGCTTTCGCTTTCCCAACATAACGTGGTAAGCGCTGTGTACCTGCAAAACCAGGAATTAATCCAAGTGTTAATTCAGGTAAACCAAGTTTTGCACTTTCAGTTACAAAGCGCATGTGGCAAGACATAGCAAACTCAAGGCCGCCGCCAAGTGCCGCTCCATGAATTGCCGCGATAACTGGTTTTGAACATTTTTCAACACGCTCAAATGTAACTTGTCCAAGCTGCGCTAATTCTGTCGCTTGCTTCGCTTCAGTAACAGATGTAAATTCTTTAATATCTGCTCCAGCTGAGAAGAAGCGCCCTTCACCGTGAATAACAACAACACGAATGTTATCATCCTTCTCCACTTGATCAATTAACTCAGTAACGTCATGCATAACTTGTGAAGACATCGCATTCGCTGGCCCGTGATTTAACGTCGCCACCGCAATATGGTCTTCAACTCTTACAGATAGGAATTTCAACATGATCCCTCCCATTATTGACGATAACCACAAGCCGCAATAAGTAGCCCATGTACCGTTTTTGAAAGTGCGACCAGATCATACTTATGATCGCTCATTACCCAATTGGTCACAACTTCATCTACTGTTCCAAAGATCATTTGTCTTGCCACACGAACATTTAAGTCCGCCTGAAACTCACCTTGCTTTATACCTGTCTCTAAAATTTCATCCATAACTTGTAAGTAGCCTTTTAATACTTCATTTATTTTAAGGCGCAAGTCTTGATTGGACTGTCTTAGCTCTAATTGCGTAACGATAGCAAGAGGATCATTTTGTGATAACAGCAAGAAGTGCGTTTCTACCAACATGAATAACTTCGCTACAGCGCTTTCAATTCCTGCTGTTTTTTGACGAATTGTTTCAACAAATTCTCCCATCTTCTCTTGGAATAAGGATATTAATATATCTTCTTTATTTTTAAAATATAAATAAATCGTACCATCAGCTACCCCAGCTTGCTTTGCAATTTTAGAAACTTGCGCTTGATGGTATCCATTCTCTGCAATCACAATGACTGCCGCATCAATAATTTGATTGTATTTCGGTCTATTTTTCTTCACTTTACTGTCCCCTTCAAGAAGATGACTGAATGAATAGTCATTCATATTCTTATAATACTGACTATTTAGAAAAGTGTCAATCCTATTTTTTCAAAAAGAAAGGGCCTTAGCCCGTTTGCTCATCCTCATTCTTTCTCTTCTCTTCATCTATTAGGACGCGGCGCAAAATTTTCCCTACTGTCGTTTTCGGCAATTCATCTCTAAACTCGTATACTTTCGGTACTTTATAAGCCGCTAAATATTTACGTGCAAACTGATCTAATTCCTCTTCAGAACATTCAGCGCCTTCTTTCAAAACAACAAATGCTTTTACAGTTTCCCCTCTGTACGGATCAGGAACACCGATCGTCACTACTTCTTGCACCTTTTCGTGTTCATATAACACTTCTTCTACTTCACGAGGATATACGTTAAAACCGCTAGCAACAATCATATCTTTCTTACGATCTTTCACATAGAAAAAGCCATCCTCATCCATGTATCCTACATCACCTGTATGAAGCCAGCCATCTTGCAATACAGCCGCCGTTTCTTCTGGCTTATTCCAATACCCTTTCATAATTTGTGGGCCTTTAACAACTATTTCACCGATTTCACCTGGAGGTAATGCCTCTCCTGTTTCAAGTGACATGATGATTGACTCCGTATCTGGCCACGGTACCCCAATACTTCCTGGCACACGTTTTTCCCACAAGAAATTCCCATGTGTAACGGGTGATGACTCCGTTAATCCGTAACCTTCTACCAGTTTACCACCTGTAACGCTCTCAAACTCCTCCTGTACTTCTACAGGAAGCGGTGCAGAGCCACTAATACAAGCCTGAATAGAAGAAATATCATATTCTTTTAAAAGAGGGCTATTTAATAGAGCAATATAAATGGTCGGCGCTCCTGGAAATAGTGTAACTTTATGTTTTTTAATTGCTTCAAAAACCATTTTCATATCAAACTTCGGAATAAGCACCATTTTATACCCTTGCATAATACTTAAATTCATTACAGCTGTCATTCCGTATACATGAAAAAACGGAAGGACACCAAGGATCACTTCTTCTCCCTCTTTACAATTATATAACCAATGTGCTCCCATTAAAGTGTTCGAAACGAGGTTTTTATGCGTCAGCATAACCCCTTTTGGAAATCCTGTCGTTCCCCCCGTATACTGCAAAAGAGCTAGATCATTTTCAGGATCACAGGGAACCTCAACATCAGCAGTACTTTCCCTTTCTACTGATTTCCATAGATGAATCGTTTCGCTTTCCGACACATTCACAACAAGATTCGCCTGCTTTTTTTGTACAAATGGATAAAGTAAATTTTTAGGGAATGGTAAGAAATCTGCAATACGAGTTACGATAATGTGCTCCAGCTTTGTGGCATTTTGAACATTAGTAACTCTCGGAAACACTAAATCAAGGCAAAGAATGACTTTTGCCCCAGAGTCATGAAGTTGGTACTCAAGCTCTCTTTCTGTATAAAGAGGATTCGTTTGTACGACAATCCCCCCCGCAAGCAAAGTACCATAATAACCGATTACAGATTGCGGACAATTCGGCAACATAATCGCAACTCTATCTCCCTTTTCAACACCAAGCCTTTGCAGATAATTCGCAAACTTCTTTACCTTGTCATGGAAATCTGAAAATGTAACATCTTTACCTAAAAAATGAAGCGCTTTCTTTTCTGGATAACGAGAAGCTATTTTCTCTAAATATCCATGAAGTGGCTGAATATCATAAGAAATAGTACTAGGAATTTCCTCTGGATAACTTTTTAACCAAGGTTTTTCCACCTTCATTCCCCCTTCAAATACATAAAAAATAAATGAATGTTCATTCATGATGGTTGTTTTCATTATATTATAGTCATAACAACGTTACAATCATAATATTCTGACTTTTATATAACTATGCTTTACCTCATTAACTTCTTATTATATGTACAAACTCTCTTACTCTTAAAAGAGTAAGAGAGTTATTATTTAACTTAGTCTTATAATTGTTAATACCGCTCCTGGAGTAGTCGTTGATAACGTCGCAACAGCTAACAAGCCAAATAATTGCAAACTAATTGCACTCCCCGCCGCAAGAGTCGTAATAATTGTTGCACTAAACGATGTGGTTGCTACTGCAGGGGAATTGATCGTCCCAGCAAGCGGTGCCCCATTAATTGTAATTCGCGAACTGACTAATAATGAAGCCGTTATATTAATCGAATATGAAATATAATAATTCCCTGCATTTGCAGCCGTAAATACTGTGTTCCCCCCAGACACTGTAATACCTGGACCGATATTCTGATTGTTTGGAAGCGGGACATTTGTTCCACCAAGTAATACCGATATTGCTGTACCCGACGTATTATTTGCAAATGCGTATGTTGCCGTTATACTTGTGCCGGTTGCTCCTGTTGGGCCTGTATCACCGGTTGCCCCCGTTGGACCTGTCGCTCCCGTTGCTCCTGTTGAGCCTGTATCACCTGTTGCTCCCGTCGGACCTGTTGCTCCCGTCGCTCCTGTTATTCCTGTCGCTCCTGTTGAACCTGTTGAACCTGTTACTCCCGTCGGACCCGTTGCTCCTGTTGAACCTGTCGCTCCTGTTGGACCCGTTGCTCCTGTTATTCCTGTCGCTCCTGTTGCCCCCGTTGGACCTGTTGCTCCTGTTATTCCTGTCGCTCCTGTTGCTCCCGTTGCTCCTGTTGGGCCTGTATCACCGGTTGCCCCCGTTGGACCTGTTGCTCCTGTTATTCCTGTCGCTCCTGTTGGACCTGTTGGACCTGTCTCTTATACACATCTGACGCTGCCGACGAAGCTAGA
>NZ_JAEHBO010000189.1:0-703 GCF_016483575.1 Bacillus cereus group sp. N12 | reverse complement strand
TACACTATTACTTGGAGGGGATTTTTCATGGCCAAAAAAGGTACAACATTTAATACATACTCAAATGAGATAAAGTTATCAGCTGTTCAAAGTTATTTAAACGGTGAAGGAAGCTACGATATGATAGCGGAGAAATATCAGATTAGAAGCTCTACACAACTTAAAAATTGGGTGAAAAAATATAAAGAATGTGGTGAAATTACAGATACTCGTGGGGAAAATAATAAAATGAAAGGTATACCGAACCCTTTAAAAGGTAAACGGATTCATTTTAAAACTGTTGAAGAAGAGCGTGATTACTATAAGGCTCAGGTTGAATATTTAAAAAAGCAGTATCCAAATCTGTAAATGGGGGCGTACTAAAATATAAAGAACGATATCATATCATTGAATTACTAAAGAGAAAATATCCCGTTATATGGCTTACTAATTTTGCGGGTGTACATCGCTCAAGTTACTATAAGTGGGTTCATACAAAAAGTATGAACAACATACGACTAGAATCCGATAAACGATTAAAAAAGGTAATTCAATCTATTCACCTAAAGCACAAAGAATATGGTTATCCACGTATGAAAATTGCTTTAGAAGAAGAGGGTTATTTTATAAATCACAAAAAGGTATATCGATTAATGAGTGAGCTTAACATTCAGTCTATTATTCGGAAGAAGCGTCGCTTCTTTAAAGGGAATTATTCTAATAC
>NZ_JAEHBO010000188.1:0-736 GCF_016483575.1 Bacillus cereus group sp. N12 | reverse complement strand
GGTGCATAGTCAAGCTCATAAAATTCTGCACTGATTAATTCACAATATGGTTGTTCATTATAGAAAACATTGTTTTCAAAGAAGTATTTATCTAGACGAGGAATATCAGTATTTTTTGGATTAATGAAACGAGCTTTACTTTCTGAAGAAAAAGCTATAATTGCTGGAGAAAGAAACTCATTTTCAGTTAACTCAGCAAAACCAGAGAAATTCACTTTTGCAATTTTATCATAAATTACGCCATTGCAATCATAACCCGCATATTCAATGTTTTTACGAATATAACCTTCTACAAATAATTTTGCTCTTGTTACTTCTAAAAATCCTGTTGCATTAATCGGTGTATATTCAACAGGCACTAGTTTACATTGTGTTAAAAATACATCTTTTAACACTCTTTTAATTTCTACTGCTGGTGGACAAAGTGGAATATCTGCTTCTACTACAATTTGAAGTGTTCTTTCTGCTAATACAACTGGAATTTTAACTCTTGGATTTGTTGCAAGAACAGGTGTTACATCACTATCGCTGAGTGGAGTTCGTGTTTCTGATTTAACTCTACAATCATTTTTATGATGGTCATTGTTATATTCTTGATTATTCAATTCATAAAACCTCCGTTTATTTTATATTTAAAGATGTCTACTTAAATAGGGTATTTAAATAGATACATTTATGTGACGGCTTGTATAATAGTGACTTTTCTTATTTTGAAATAAATAGGTCAGATTAGATT
>NZ_JAEHBO010000187.1:0-900 GCF_016483575.1 Bacillus cereus group sp. N12 | reverse complement strand
TGGTGTTCTCCTAAAGGAAACTATAAAATAAAATGAAATAAGTGAGTGAAACCTATTCCAATACTACA
The DNA here is from genome assembly GCF_016483575.1 of Bacillus cereus group sp. N12. Taxonomy (NCBI): domain Bacteria; kingdom Bacillati; phylum Bacillota; class Bacilli; order Caryophanales; family Bacillaceae; genus Bacillus; species Bacillus cereus group sp. N12. The sequence continues at coordinate 832 of NZ_JAEHBO010000187.1, read as the reverse complement.
ATATATGTTTGACTAACATTTATAGTGCTAAAAATTCAGTATCATTATTAATAATAGACAAAAAGCTCACTTCTTATTTTTTTCAAATAAAAAGCAAAAGTCTCTTTAATTAATAGATTTTAATTTATTTACCAAACAAGCGAATCCAAAATGACTTCTTCTATTCTAAAGCTGATATTAACCGTTCTATAATTGCTACATCATTATAACAATAATTCTAGAATTATTGTTCCCGCTCGAAAAAATACTCAGCTTCCTCCAAGACAAAACAATATTTAAGCAAAGCACTTGAAGCAATTCCTAAGTTCTTAGCTATCTCAGATCCCCAATAAGTTTGAGATATATTTTATTCTCCCTCTGTTCTAAGCTGTTTTCCTTCTAAAAAAGGTAACACCTTCTTTTTCAAATTTTTAAAAAGAGTTTTTATTACCTTTTACAATCATCAATTCATATCGTTATATTTACACGTTAAAATATATTAAATTAAAATTCACTTTCAAATTACCTAAAACAATATCAATTACATTAAAAATAAAAAGGAAATCTATTAATAGATTTCCTTTTTTAAAGGAGGTTTTTATAAAAGCGTAAACAAGTAAACCACTACTCGTCTCACATATAATCTATGTTTTCTTATTCAAAATGGTACGATATTTTTATATTATTTATCTTTTTTAAAACATAAAAAAAGTTTACCAGTATTTAAATAAAAAACACATATTAAGCAAAATACAACAAAAAACATTGATTTTACTAATCTAATCTGACCTATTTATTTCAAAATAAGAAAAGTCACTATTATACAAGCCGTCACATAAATGTATCTATTTAA
>NZ_JAEHBO010000186.1:0-960 GCF_016483575.1 Bacillus cereus group sp. N12 | reverse complement strand
TGAACTGAACCCAAAAAATTAGACAAATATATTAAGCAGCTACTAAGGATTGAACTCTGTATTGCACAGGGGACAATCCTTTTAGTTTTGTTTTAATTCTTTTGTGATTGTAGTAATGAATATAAGTTTCTAGTTCTTGCTTAAATTGTTCCATACTTTCAAACTCTTTAAGATAAAGTAATTCAGATTTTAATAAGCCAAAGAAATTTTCCATGACTGCATTATCTAAGCAATTTCCCTTACGGGACATACTTTGGATAACGTTATGTTTTTTAAGCGACTGATGATATTGTCGCATTTGATAATGCCAACCTTGATCCGAGTGTAATATAGGAGTTTCCTTATCATTCAAACGTTGAAACGCCTTATTTAACATTTTAGAAACAAGGGAATAGGCAGGTCTATGTTCTATATTGTAAGCTATAATTTCTCCGTTATATAAGTCTAAAATGGGTGATAGATATAGTTTTTTACCATGTAAGTGGAACTCCGTCACATCTGTTACCCATTTTTCATTTGGTTTTGATGCGTGAAAATTACGTTTTAAGATATTAGGAGCGAATTTCCCGACAGCCCCTTTATATGAACGATATTTTTTTAATCGAACAAGACATTTTAATCCCAGGATATTCATTAAACGTCGAACGGTTTTATGATTTAATGCATGGCCTCGATTACGTAATTCCAATGTAATACGACGATAACCATACCTCCCAAAATTCTCACTAAAGATCTCTTTAATTAATTTTTTAACTTTCTTATATTTATCTGGACGTTTCGCTTGTTTCATCCAGTAATAATACGTACTACGAGCGATATTAGCGACTTTCACAAGGTCAACGACCTTGTATTTATGCCTTAATTCATAAATCAATTGCGCTTTGTCTTGGTCTGTAATGTTTTCTTCTTTTGAACTAAGGCATTCAACTTTTTTAAATAGTCATTTTCCATACGCAGACG
>NZ_JAEHBO010000185.1:0-976 GCF_016483575.1 Bacillus cereus group sp. N12 | reverse complement strand
ATGTGTATTTTTTCATCAGCTGTAAATTTAACCATAGAAAAACTGCACCTCCAATTGTTAGACGGTGTCTAACAATTAGGGTGCAGTTCAGTTTCTCGCTCTTTTTTTATTTGTCATAAACAATACACAGTGAAATTTAAGCGATTCTAAATACAGTAAGGCGAATGTTAGTATTTCCTGTTGCAGGGATCGTAATCTCGTTAAGAGTAGATTGGACAGAGATGTTTGCACCAGCTGCTAACGTTTCAATTGTAGTAAATGAAAGTGAGTCACCTATTAAACTTGAAGAGAAGTTGTCAGTTGCGACTGCTCCATTAATTGAAATTCCTACTCCAAGTGGAGCACATCCTGGCGCAGTTGTAGCGATGGATACGCTAATTACATAAATGCCAGCGTTAATAACAGTAACTGTATTTGTGCCGTTAAAGATAATATTGTTTACGTTAATTGCAGTACTAAAAATAAAGTTATTAAATTGCAGTACTGTTTGTTGAATGTTATTTGTTACAACAATTGTTGCTACAGGGAAGCTAGGTCCAGTAGGTCCAGTAGGCCCAGTAGGTCCGCCAGATGGTCCAGTTGGTCCAGTAACTCCTATACCGGTAGCGCCGGTAGCACCCGTTGGTCCTTGGATGCCTTGAACACCTTGAGGTCCGGTAGCGCCAGTGGCACCAGTAGCACCTGTGTTACCTTGAACGCCTTGAGGTCCGGTAGCACCAGTAGCGCCTGTGTTACCTTGAGCGCCTTGAGGTCCAGTAGCGCCCGTGTTACCTTGAACGCCTTGAGGTCCCGTGGCACCAGTAGCGCCCGTATTACCTTGAACGCCTTGAGGTCCGGTAGCGCCTGTGTTACCTTGAGCACCTTGAGGTCCAGTAGCACCAGTAGCCCCCGTGTTACCTTGAACACCTTGAGGCCCGGTAGCGCCTGTGTTACCTCTGTCTCTTATACACATCTGACGCTGCCGACGAAGCTAGAA
>NZ_JAEHBO010000184.1:0-1112 GCF_016483575.1 Bacillus cereus group sp. N12 | reverse complement strand
AAGGCTGAGCTGTGATGGGGAAGCTCCTTATGGAGCGAAGTCTTTGATTCCCCGCTGCCAAGAAAAGCTTCTAGCGAGATAAAAGGTGCCTGTACCGCAAACCGACACAGGTAGGCGAGGAGAGAATCCTAAGGTGTGCGAGAGAACTCTGGTTAAGGAACTCGGCAAAATGACCCCGTAACTTCGGGAGAAGGGGTGCTTTCTTAACGGAAAGCCGCAGTGAATAGGCCCAAGCGACTGTTTAGCAAAAACACAGGTCTCTGCGAAGCCGTAAGGCGAAGTATAGGGGCTGACACCTGCCCGGTGCTGGAAGGTTAAGGAGAGGGGTTAGCGTAAGCGAAGCTCTGAACTGAAGCCCCAGTAAACGGCGGCCGTAACTATAACGGTCCTAAGGTAGCGAAATTCCTTGTCGGGTAAGTTCCGACCCGCACGAAAGGTGTAACGATTTGGGCACTGTCTCAACCAGAGACTCGGTGAAATTATAGTACCTGTGAAGATGCAGGTTACCCGCGACAGGACGGAAAGACCCCGTGGAGCTTTACTGTAGCCTGATATTGAATTTTGGTACAGTTTGTACAGGATAGGCGGGAGCCATTGAAACCGGAGCGCTAGCTTCGGTGGAGGCGCTGGTGGGATACCGCCCTGACTGTATTGAAATTCTAACCTACGGGTCTTATCGACCCGGGAGACAGTGTCAGGTGGGCAGTTTGACTGGGGCGGTCGCCTCCTAAAGTGTAACGGAGGCGCCCAAAGGTTCCCTCAGAATGGTTGGAAATCATTCGTAGAGTGCAAAGGCATAAGGGAGCTTGACTGCGAGACCTACAAGTCGAGCAGGGACGAAAGTCGGGCTTAGTGATCCGGTGGTTCCGCATGGAAGGGCCATCGCTCAACGGATAAAAGCTACCCCGGGGATAACAGGCTTATCTCCCCCAAGAGTCCACATCGACGGGGAGGTTTGGCACCTCGATGTCGGCTCATCGCATCCTGGGGCTGTAGTCGGTCCCAAGGGTTGGGCTGTTCGCCCATTAAAGCGGTACGCGAGCTGGGTTCAGAACGTCGTGAGACAGTTCGGTCCCTATCCGTCGTGGGCGTAGGAAATTTGAGAGGAGCTG
>NZ_JAEHBO010000183.1:0-1111 GCF_016483575.1 Bacillus cereus group sp. N12 | reverse complement strand
TTCTAGCTTCGTCGGCAGCGTCAGATGTGTATAAGAGACAGCTAATACAGAGAGTGTAAAACTAATCATTATTAATACATAGTTCCACCACTGATTCTCTGCTATACGATATAAAAGATTATAATTAAATGAATTTTTACTATGAGTTGAATTATATGATTCAGCTAAAAATATTGAAAGTGTAGTTTGTGAGATGAGGTAAGTAATAAATGCGATGAATATGCCACTTAATAGTAGTGAATTTGATTTTCCATTTTCATTTTGAAATTGTTTCATTTTTACTCGTATATCAATTTCATTTATTTCCAAAAAATCTTGAACAAATAATTGAGGAGTTCCTAGATCGTTTAGACTATCCTCACCATCTTCATGACATTCCTGAAAATGTTCTAATAATTGTCGTTTAATATTTTCCCTTTCTTCTATACTTATATCGTATTGCTTTAATTCTTTAAGTACGTCAGTTAAAAATTGCTGTTCTTTACCTTTTAGTTCATTCCTCATTTCAAAAGGTCTCCTTTCAAACCGCTTTTTAATAATGTTTGAATATCAGATTGCAATTCTAGCCACTCATTAATTTTCTTCTCAAGTCGTATTTTCCCGCTGTCATTAATTTCATAATAAATTCTAACTTTGCCACTGGCTGTTACTTCTTGATATGTATTAACCCATTCTTGATTTTTCAACTTAGTTAAAATGGGATAAATACTTCCTACTCCTTTCAATTTTAAATTGTGTACTTCAAGCTCTTTCATAATTTCATATCCATAACTTTTCTTTCTCGATAAAATCGATAATACACACATTTCTAAATGACCTTTAATTAAACTCGTTCTGTCCATAGGATAAATTTAACAGAAATATATACTTCATTCAAGCATATATTTCTGTTAAATTTAAAAAATCAGATAATAAAACAAAAAGGTTTATAAACACCCAAAATTAGCACTCATGACCTATATTTATCTCTAATTTTCATTTTTATAATATAATTATTACATAATATATCAACCTTTTATCCCTTTTAGTTTTCATTCTCCCTTCACTTATACTTCTTTCCATAGTGAGAAATCTGTCTCTTATACACATCTGACGCTGCCGACGAAGCTAG
>NZ_JAEHBO010000182.1:0-1213 GCF_016483575.1 Bacillus cereus group sp. N12 | reverse complement strand
ACCCATATCAATCCCCCCTTTCATTTACATTTAAGGACAAGCAATCCTTATAATATATAATGCTATTAATATTTTACTGAAAGGTATAAAAGTGGAATTTTATCTATGTTTTTAAATATTTTAATTTTTATATAACATCTCTTAAATATTGACTTCATGATAAATCTCTTAATATCCTCAAAATTATAAATAAATTAAAAGAATTAAACACACAAAAATCATATTACTCTTTTTTATAATAAATTTATATTATTAATTCTGTATATAACGTAAATATAATTTATAGATGAGAATAACATAAATGAAAAAAAATTAATACATTGGCATTGAACAGTTTAAAAAATCTAAAGTACTTTCAAAAAGGAGACTAAACAACATGAGTGAACAAGATCCAATTAATACATCATGTCAGGTGCTAGGACAAACTCAAACACCATTAAGTGATAAAATTGCAGCACCGATTATTAATACAGAAGCACCGCTTGTACAAATGCCAGTTATATTAGCTGAAAGGACAATTCAAATTGTTGTAGAATCCAATATTTCATTAGATCCTCCAGCAATTGAAATTAAACGTATTTTAAAAAACAACGTATTTTTGACACAATGTGAGTTACTTCCTTTAGCATTTATTCCAATACCAGGTACAGATTATAAACTAGTTAACAAAGCTAAATTATTTTTACAAGGGTATATTCGTAAAAATATTGAGTATGTAAATGATGAATATAATGGAATTATATATAACTCTATTGTAAATGTTCCATTTTCTGGTTCCACAGATCTAATAGAGGATGATTTTCTATCTTTAGCTTTAATAGCTTCTTCCTCAAATACTACTTTTCATTTTATTAATCCTAAAAACGGTGATCTACCACATTTAGAAAAATGTTCCTTCGGAGATACAGTTTATTATAACAAACAACCATATTGCGAATTAGTCAGTACTCAAATTGTTGGATTAGACTTTTCCCCTTGTCTAACAAACTTAAATGAACCATTTAATACTTTTCGTGAAATAATTGTATTAAACCTTACTTTAAAAATTTTACAAATACAACAAGTACAAATTTAAAACAAAAAAAACTTCTTATTTTTTCAAAACCAACCTACTTAAAAAGAACACCAATGTCCGTTGGTGTTCTCCTAAAGGAAACTATAAAATAAAATGAAATAAGTGAGTGAAACCTATTCCAATACTACAATATATGTT
>NZ_JAEHBO010000180.1:0-1286 GCF_016483575.1 Bacillus cereus group sp. N12 | reverse complement strand
TGGTCTGGCCCCATTTGGTGAGACAAAGAAAAAACACCTAGATAACATGTTTCCTATAAGCTATAGGTGACATATTATCTAATTTTCTCTGAATCCGTTCATTATTATAGTAGTGGATGTATTCATCCACAGTTTGTATTATACTAGCATTATTCGATTGTTTTATATTTTGCGCATAGAATCCTTCGGATTTCAAATGAGAATGAAAGGATTCTATGAGGGCATTATCATGGCAGTTTCCTGTACGAGACATGCTTGTGATAATGCCTTTTTCTTTGGCATATGTTTGAAATTGTTTTGATGTATACACCTTTCCTTGATCCGAATGTAAAATCGTATCAATCACATTTCGCTTTTTTAAAGCCTCTTTTAGAGTATCTAATACAAGAGAAACATCCTGTGTCTCAGCTATTTTATAACTTACAATTTCATTGTTAAACCCATCTATAATAGATGAAAAATAAAGAGTCTTATTGCCGAACATCAAATACGTGATATCAGTGAACCATTTTTCATTAGGCTTGGTAGCTTTAAATCTCCGTTGTATTCTATTTTTAGCTACCACTGGTTCATGACCGAGCACAAATATCTTTTTCTTTTTTCTAACCCGAGATAATACGTTGTATTTTCTCATGATACGTAATACTTTTTTATGATTCATTACGATGTTAAATTGATCACGTAGACAAGCTGTAACCCGACGATATCCATACCGATATTTATGATGTTGACATATTTCTATTACGGTTTTTTCTTCATGGTTAGTTACTGTTTTCTCCTGCTTTTTCCAACGATAATAAGTAGCACGTGAAATATTAAATATGGAACACAGTTCTGCAATTGTAAAAATTGATTGCCATTCCTTTATCATTTTCATTATTTCTTCTTTTCCTCCCACCTCCTTAAGATTTCTTGGCACTTTTCCAGCAATATAATCTTTGCCTTTAAATAACGTATTTCTAATTCTTTTTGTTCAAGTTCTGTTAACCTTTTTAAGTCTTTTCCATGTGCAGATTGTCTTCCAATAGATTGTTCAAACCGATAGGTTTCGCCTTCACGATACCATTTCATCCAAGTTTTAATTTGAGCCACATGTCTAATTCCTAAGGCATCCATAATTTCTTTATTTTTGAATCCTTGGTGTTTCATTTCAACTACTTTCCACTTTATTTCGGCGGGATAATGCGCCTTTTTCCCCATACGAAAAACACCTCCATTAAAATCATAACTGATACTTACGATTTAGAGAGGTGTTTTTTATCGTCTCATTCTCAGGGTTCACTCCA